>DASSLZ010000183.1:0-13112 GCA_035689165.1 Candidatus Eiseniibacteriota bacterium
TGGACTACACGGTGACCGGAACCGGCTTCAGCGGGACGATGCCGAACGTCTCCCGTCCGATCCGAAGGCTGACGTTCGCGGTCTCCGGGACGCGGACGACCGCCACCGTGAATTTGCTGGAGGCGGTGGTCGGCTCCAGCACCGCCAACGTGACGGGGACGATGTCCCTGGGCACGGTGCGGAGCGGCAACTTCGACGTGAAGATCGACCGGCTGGTGGCGGACGAGTGGACCGGCGGAAGCGGCACCGGGCTGAGCCTCGACGCGCCCGGGGGCCCGGACCAGGCCAAGCCCGCGCTGGGCGTGATGGTCGCGAACATGAAGATCGGCGAGCTGCGCAATCGCGGCCTCCTGATCCATGACGTGACCGTTCCGGTCCGCTTCGCCCAGGGAAAGCTGGTGGCCGACCCGATCGAAGGGACGATCGGGAAGGGCTCCGTGAAGGGCGCGCTGGACGTGACGGGCGTGGGCAGCCACCCCGCCTTCACGCTGCACCTGAACCTGAACGAGGTGCCGGTGGAGGACCTGGTCTCGGGACTTCTCCCCGTGCGGCTCCCCGTCTCGGGCAGCCTGACGGACGTCGTGGACCTGCGCGGCCAGGGCTACCCGGGTCCCGAGGCGGCGGCGACCATGACGGGCACGGTGGCCGGCAAGGTCGAGCGGGGCCTCTTGCGGCAGAACCCCGCCCTGAAGCAGCTTCGCGAGGCGCTGGGCGCGGTCTCCCCGAGCGAGGTTCCGTTCCAGACGATCGCGCACAGCGCGCGCATCCAGGGCGGGAAGCTGATGCTGGACAAGGTGGCGGGCGACCTCGGGAAGGACCTCTTCTCGATCACCGGAGCGGTCGGCTTCGATCAGACGCTGGATCTCAACGCGCTGCTCCGGCTCGCGCCCTCGCGCGTGGAGGGGAGCACCTTCCTCGCGCAGCTCGCCAGCTACGGCAAGGACGCGGAGGGACGGGTGCCGATCGAGGTGAAGATCACCGGCAGCGCCCTCTCGCCCAAGGTGAGCGTGCAGCCCGCGAAGTTCATCGAGACGGCGGGGAAGGGGTTCGTCCAGGAGGAGCTCGGGAAGCTTCTCACGCCCAAGCCCTCCCGCACCGCGAAGACCGACAGCGCGCACGCGGGCGCGGACAGCGCCGTCGTCACCCCGCGGCGCGCGGCGCGCGACTCGGCCGCGAGCGCCGTCAAGGGCGCCCTCCGGAAGCTGTTCGGGAAGTGAGGGCCGCCCGGGAAGGCCCGGCCATCCACGCGGCCGACCTCTCGCGGGAGTTCCGCGCCAAGAAGGCAGCCCCCGTGCTGGCGCTCGATCACGTGGACCTCGTGGTCGAGCGCGGCGAGTGCTTCGGCCTCCTCGGCCCCAACGGGGCGGGGAAGAGCACCCTCATCAAGATCCTGACCACGCTCCTGCTCCCGTCCTCGGGGCGCGCCCAGGTAGCCGGCTACGACGTGGAGCGCGATCCGATCGCGGTCCGCCGCCGGATCAACCTGGTCTCCGGCGGGGACACGTCGGGCTACGGCATCCTGACGGTGCGGGAGACGCTCCACCTCTTCGCCCGCTTCTACGGCGTCCCGGGGCCCGTCGCGCGCGCCCGCGCCGACGAGCTGATGGCGATCACGGGCCTGCACGAAAAGGCGGACACGCGGCTCTCCAGCCTCTCCACCGGGACGAAGCAGAAGCTCAACTTCGCGCGCGGCTTCATGAGCGATCCCGAGATCATCTTCCTGGACGAGCCGACCCTGGGCCTGGACGTGGAGGCCTCGCGCCAGGTGCGCTCCTTCATCGCCCGCTGGGTACGCGAGCGCCCGCATCGCACGGTGCTCCTCACGACGCACTACATGGTCGAGGCGGACGAGCTGTGCGGACGGGTGGCGATCATCGACCGCGGGCGCATCCTCGCCCTGGACACGCCGCGCGCACTGAAGCGGATGGTGCCGGAGGAGCCGGTCTTCTCGCTCTCGATCGGCGCGGGGGCGACCGACTTCGACGCGCTGGGCCGGATCGGCGGCGTGCGATCGCTCTCGCATCACGCCCACCCCGCGACGGGTGCGGTGGAGGTCCGGGTGATCGTGGAGGAGGACCAGGTGATCGGCGAGGTTCTCGGCCGCTTGAAGTCCTCGGGGCAGCCGGTGCTTCACCTCACCAAGATGGAGCCCACGCTGGAGACCGTCTTCATCCACATGGTGGGGCGCGGGCTGGATGACGAGGCGGACGGGAACGCCCCGGCGGAGCCCCGATGACGCGCACAGCACTCGCCGAATCGCTCCGCGTGAACGCGGCCGCCATCCTGGCCCGCGCCCGCGTGCGCGTGGTCGCCTCGTGGCGCGAGACCTCGTGGGTGGTCGGAGAGACGGTGTTTCCGTTCCTCACGATGTCGGCGTTCGTGCTCGTCTACCGCGGCCTGCATGCGCCCAAGGTGTACGAGGCGTTCGTCGTGCTGGGAGCCGCGATGACGGCCTACTGGAACAACGTCCTCTGGAGCATGGCGAGCCAGTTCTTCTGGGAGAAGGAGCAGGGACAGCTGCAGCTGTACCTGATCACGCCGGTGTCGCGGATGAGCATCCTGCTGGGGATGGCGCTGGGGGGAATGGCGATGACCACGACCCGCGCGATCGTGATCCTCCTCGGCGGCATGCTCCTCTTCGGCATCGCGCTCCCGGCCGACCGCCTCCTGCCGGCGTTCGGCCTGTTCCTGCTCACGCTGGCCGCGGTCTACGCGCTGGGGATGATCCTGAGCAGCGTCTTCCTGTTGTGGGGGCGCTCCGCGTGGCACACGGTGACGCTCTTCCAGGAGCCGGTCTATCTTCTCTCGGGGTTCTACTTCCCGGTGCGTTTTTTGGGTGCGGCGGTGGGCGCGCTCGCGGCACTCCTGCCGATCACGCTCGGGCTGGACGGGATCCGCCAGATCTTCTACGGCAAGGCGGCGCACGGCTTCGTCCCGGTGGTGTGGATCGCGCCGATCGAGGTCGCGCTCTTCGCCCTCTTCCTTTTCCTCGCGCACCGGGCGCTCCTGCTGATGGAGACGCTGGGGAAGCGGGAAGGGCGGCTCACGCTGCGCGGCCAATGAAGCGCTCCTGGAACGTGACGAGGGCGGCCGCCTGGCTGGGATGGCAGGTGGAAGCCAACTGGGCCGACCCGGTCCTGTTCCTCGCCTATTCCTTCGCCAAGCCGCTCGCCACGACGCTGATCCTCTTCTTCATGGTGCGCGTCGTGGCGCACGGCGCGGCCACGCGCGAGACCTTTCTCTTCCTCTTCCTCGGGAACACGTTCTTCCTCTACGTGAGCGAAGTGCTGGTCGGTCTCTCGTGGGTGATCTTCCGGGACCGGGAGGACTTCGAGACGCTGAAGTACGTCTACCTCGCGCCGATCCGCTTCCTGCCGTATCTCTTCGGGCGCGCGCTCACGAAGATCGCCACCGCGACGCTCGGCACCGTCGTGGCCCTCCTCTTCGGCCGCTTCGCGCTCGGACTTCCGATCGCGGCCTCGCCGGCGGCGCTGCTCGCGCTCCTCGGCGTCGTCGTGCTGGGGTTGGGCGGGATCGTCTTCCTCGGCGTGGCGCTCGCGGGCGCCGCGCTGATCATGGCGCGGCACAGCATGAACCTGAACGAGGGGCTGACGGGAACGTTCTACCTGCTCTGCGGCGCCGTCTTCCCGATCGAGGTCCTGCCGCGATGGGCGGAGCGCCTCTCGCTCCTGCTTCCGTTCACCTACTGGCTCGAGCTGATCCGCCGGATCCTGACGGGGCACGCCTACGCCGCGCCGCTGCGCGCGATCTCCGACGGAGGACTGGTCGGCATCCTCGCGCTCTCCACGCTGGGGCTTGCGGCCGTGTCGCTTCTCTGGTTTCGGTGGTGTGAGCACACCGCGCGGGCGCGCGGGCTGATCGACTGGAAGACGAACTACTGAGGGTCAGCGGGCGCTCTTGGGTACCGATCTCCGGCGGAACGTTTTTCCCAGGAAGACGTTCAGGGGATGCGAACGGGGCAGCGAGCCCAGGATCGGCGGCCGCCGCACGCCCATCTTGCGAAGCGCGTCCTGCGCCGGCTCGTAATTGGGATTCCAGGAGAGGGCCTGGTTGTAGGCCTTGATCGCGTCGCCGCGCCGTCCCGCCAGCGAGAAGACTTCGGCCAGGTTGAAGTAGTGCTCGGGACGGTGGTACTCGGCCTCGATCGCGCGGCGGCAGAGCTGCTCGGCGTCGGAGTACTTCCGCTGGGCGTGGGCGGTCGCGAGCCCCAGGTAGCTCAGGTAGCCGCGGGCGTTCGGCTCCAGCATGGACGCTTCCTGGAAGTGCTGGAGCGCGTCCTGGTAGCGGCAGGCATAGAGCATGCGAACCCCGGTCATGAAGTGCTCATGACCGATCGCGCCGACCATCGCCAGCTGCTTTTGCCGCCGCTGCTTCAGTGTCCCCATCCGGCCCTCCTCGCCTCGTGAGGAGGCAAGGCAAGCCGCGTGCCCGAACCGACCACTTCATGACGATTGCGACATGGCTGGAACCAGTACCGCCGCATGGTGTTAAACGATTCGTGTGATGCACTGCGCGAGGCGAAATGCACGAAGCCGCCGCGCGCGCCCCGCAAACAACGATCTTGCCATGGACGGATTGCGTCTTGTAATGTCCTGGGGCGGGGAACCCTGAACCTCCCACCCCGAGGAGTCGCCAAGAGCCGCATGGCTTCCGTCGTCGCACCGATCACCGCACCGCCCGCAGTCGAACTGCATCTTCGATCCGACCTATTCATCTCGGACCTTCGCACTCGGAAAAAGGCTTCGGTTCTCGAAGAGATCGCCGGCGCGCTCGCGGCCACCAAGGTGGCCCGCACGCCCGAGGCGATCCTGGACGCTCTCCGGCGCCGCGAGGCGCTCGGGAGCACCGGGCTCGGCAAGGGGATCGCGGTGCCGCACGCGCGCTCCACGATGGTCTCCGAGCGCGCGCTTCTCGTGGCGCGCTCCTCCAAGGGAATCGAATTCGACGCGGTGGACGGGCAGCCCGTGCACCTTTGCTTCCTGATCGTCGCCCCTCCTCTGGAGCGCGATCCCATCTACCTCAAGCTGGTGGCCGAGATCGTGCGTGCGACCCGCCTTGCCCGGACCCGCCAGAAGCTGATCGACGCCCCCGATTTCGCCGCGCTTCGCACCATTCTCGTGGAGGCTGCCCGTGACTGATCTCCTGGACGCCCTGGTGGAGCTGCAGGACATCGACGTGCTGCTCCGCGAGGTCAAGGATCCCGAGATCGCCTCCCAGGAAGAGCGGATGGGCTTCTCCCTGGAGCACGTGGAGAACCTCGAGAAGGCGCGCCGCAAGGTGGCCTCCCAGATCGACGAAAAGCTCCTCCAGACCTACGAGCGCATGAGCCGCCGGTTCGCCCGGGTCGTGGTTCCGGTGGAGGGCATTGTCTGCGCGGGATGCCGGATGAGCCTCCCGACGGCCTCCGCCCGCAGGCATTCTTCGGTCGCCGTAGGTATTGAAAACTGCGAGAATTGCGGACGAATCCTCTACCGTCGCTAGAAGTCTCCCGCCGTTCGCGGTATAATCACTTCGTGCCGATCCGACACACATTCCTCGCGCTCGCGGCGTTCGCCGCCCTGGCTCTGGCCGGTGCCGGTCCGACCCTGACCGCGCGAGCCGAGCCGCCCACCCAATTCGTCGGGCCCACCCAGATCCTGTTCGTGGACGCCGACTCGGTCTACTGGCTCCGCTCGGCGGAATGGAACTCGGCCTACGTCCGGAACCAGGAGAAGCTGCTCCTCCATTCCCTCCGGATGAAGTACTGGCGGGACCATCTGCCGGCCGATATGCGCCTGGTCTTCGAGACGCTCGGATATCCGGTCGGACGGGTGATCCACACCCCGGAAGGGCATGTCGAGGAGTGGTGGACCTATCGCCTGCTCGAGCCCCCGCTTCGCTTCCGCGACGGGGTCCTGATCGACACCGACCGCTTCGAAGCGCTCCGCTCCCGCTGAGCTCCGGCGCGCCGCCCGCGCCGTTCCCGACGACTCCGATTTTTTCGGCCCCGCCCGCGCCCGCGTGCGCCCTATTTTCGTGTAGGATCGCTTCGTGACCTGTAGTCGGATTCCCTCGGATTCGCGCGTGCCGCCCGGCCGGACGGTCGCCGCGGCGTGGATGCTGGCGGCGGTCGTGGCGCTGTTCGCCGCACCTTCGGCGCTGTCCGCGGGCGCCGAGCCTCCGCAGGGCGGATGGGCCGTGATCGCGCAGGCCGATACGAGCGGCAATCCGAACGGGACGCAAGGGGACGAGGGTGACGAGGAGGAGGACAACGGCGTGAAGATTCCCCCGAACCTGCTGGAGCCCGAGCCGGGCACCGTGCCCGATACCACGGGCGCGCCCGGACAGAACGTCCTCCCCATGAGCCCGGCTCCGTCCGACTCGGGAAGAGCGATCGTGCCCGTCAATCCGGCCTTGCCGGAGACGATCCGGTACGTCCAGCCGACCGATCCCGCCGTGAAGGGGAAAGCCCCGGCGCCCAACCTGGTGCCGGTCCAACCCAAGCGCAAGGGCGGCATCTTCGGACTCGGACCGGCCGTGGTCATTCTGAGCCTCGCCGTGGTCCATTTCTTCGTCGTCAAGGCGGTGAAGTGATGGCCCTTCGCCGCCATCCCGGAAGCGGAACGCTCGACGCGCTGCGCGTGCGCTGGCATCCGCGCGACTTCCCGCTCCGCGGCGCCGCCGAGACGGTGCTCCGCGCGGCGGTGCGCGAGCTCTCCCTGGAGCACGTGGTGCGCGACCTGCACGTCCGCGTGGACCTGGACAACCGCGACGACCACGCCTACATCGAGTGGAACACGCACGACCATCGGGCCGCGCGGCTCTCGTTCGCGATCGGGAATTTCGTGACGCGGGCGCGCCGGCGCGCCTGGTCGCGCACGTGGGGCAAGCGGCCGGGAACGCCGCCGCTCACCCCGCGGCAGTTCTCCGCCAAGAGCTTCTCCGAGGCCTGCCTGCATGAGCTCTCGCACCTTCGCGACGACCACCAGTCGGGCGTCGACCTGACCGGCGCTCCCGCGTCGGACCGCGAGGGGTTGAACGAGCTCTGGAACGTCTGGATCGACGGCCGGCTGAACCGCCGCGGCCTTCCGGCCATGACGCGGGGCGAGCGCCGCCGCGTCTATGTCCGGACCCTGCGCGGCACGCCGCGCTTCCGCGCGCGCGGCGAGCGCGTCTTCCAGGCGCTCTGGAACGCCGATCATTTGGGGCCGCGCGAGCTGCGCGCCTATCTCGCCGAGCTCACGACGCCGCTCCGCGGCGCCGTGACGCCCGCCGCGCGCCCGCGCCGCCCGAAGACGACCCGACCGAAAGCCCGCGTCAAAATCACCCGGAGCCGCCGGACCCGATGAGCGAAGAGACGCTCCCCGGGGCCGCCGGGCTCCTCACCGAAGAGGAGCGCCTGCGGTTCCTCGTGCGCGCCTCGCGCGAACTCGCGCTGTTGAAGCGCGACGCCCTGGCGCGGCGGGCGCGCGACCTCTTTCTGGGTGCGGGGTCGTTCTCCGAGTTCTCCCTCTGGGTCCTCGATCCGCGCACCGAGCTGCTCTATCCCTGGACACTCTGCAACACGCCCGTCGTCGGTCGCCGCCCACGGCTCACGCCGGGGCAGGGGCTGGCGGGGCAGGCCTGCGCCGACGAGGCACCCGCGTTCCACGCCGAGCTGCCCGAGGCCCTCTACACGCCCTTCGAGTGGGGCGGCCGCCCGCGCGCGCAGCTCCGCGGGGTGCTCACCGTGCCCCTCCGCCAGGGCGCCGAGCCGCTCGGCGTGGTCGTGATGCTGGGTGACGCCGCCAGCGCGGGCGTGGCTCCCGCCTCCGAGGAGATCGCGTTCTTCGGCGAGCTGGGGGCGCAGCTTTCGATCGCGGTCGGCAACGCGCGCATCTACGCCGACGCCATGCGCGAGAAGGTGCAGAACCAGCTCTTGCTCGAGCTCGGGACGCGCATCTCGGGAAGCCTGGACACCGAGCGCCTCATGGAGCAGATCCTGGATCTCGTGTTCCAGGTCGTGCGCTACGACGCCGCGGGCATCTACCTCGTCGACAAGAAGACCCAGTGGATCACGCGCCAGACCATCCGAGGCTACGATCCCGCGCGCGACGACGCCGTGCGGCTCAAGGTGGGAAGCGGCCTGATTGGCTGGGTGGCCAAGGCAGGGCAGGGCGTGATCGTGGCCGACGTGCGGAACGACCCGCGCTATCGAAACGCGCGCGACGAGACGCGAAGCGAGATGGTAGCTCCCATCCGGATCGGGAGCGAGGTGATCGGCGCCTTCAATCTCGAGTCCGATGAGCCCGACGCCTACGAGGTCGAGGACATGGAGCTCTTGATGTCCTTCGCCAGCCAGGCCGCGGTGGCCATCGAGCGCACGCGCCTCCACGAAGAGGTGCTCGAGAAGCGGAGGCTGGACGAGGAGATCACGATCGGCCAGCGGATCCAGCGCTCCTTCCTCCCGGCCCGGAACCCCGAGGTGCGGAACTTCGACATCGCGGGCGCCAACTACTCCTCCGACCGCGTCGGGGGCGACTACTACGACTTCATCCGGATCGCCGACGAGCACTTAGGCGTCGTGGTCGGCGACGTCTCGGGCAAGGGGATCGCGGCGGCCCTGATCATGGCCGCGTTCCGCGCGTCGCTCATCGCCGAGATCCGGAACAACTACGCCATCCGCACCACCATGGCCAAGGTGAACCGGCTCCTCTGGGAGAGCGTCGAGCCCGACCGCTTCGTGACCTCGCTCTTCGGCGTGCTCGACACGCCAGCGCGGCGGTTCACGTACGTGAACGCCGGCCACAACCCGGCGCTGCTCTACCGGGCGGCCACGGGACAGTTCGACACCCTGGAGCCGACCGGGCCCCTCCTCGGCACGTTCGAGGCCGCGACCTACAAGGAGCGGGTGGTGGAGATCCGGCCGGGGGACGTCCTGGTGATGTACTCCGACGGGGTCACCGAGGCGATGGCCCCGAGCGGGGAGCAGTTCGGCGAGGAGCGACTTCGGAAAGAGATCGAGGCCCGAAAGACCGAGCCCGCCACCGTCCAGCTCCGTGGCATCTGGGAGGCCGTTCAGGCGTTCCAGGGCGGGGAGCAGGACGACGACGTGACGATCGTGGTGGTGCGGGGGATGGCGGCCTAGAACGCGGCCGAAAACAAGAACGGCGGGCTGGTCAGGCCCGCCGATCTATTTAATTGGAAGTTCCCCGATAAAACCGTGCCTAAAAGACTTGTTGAGGTCTTGGGCAACCCACCGGCGAACGCCGGGTCAAGCCACTTAGGAAACGCGAATCCCAGGGAACTTCACAACCCGCGTTCGTCACTTTAGACTCAGCGAGCCCCGAAAAGTTCCAGGGGGGACCGAAGCTCCGAACAACATGAGGAATTGTAGCTAAACACTTGTGCCGCTGTCAATTGAAATGTCTCAATCTAGAGTGGAGCGCCGACCGATTTCAGGCTGTGCCGCTTAGTGTAACTACTACAATAGCTTAGGGCTTCGCACGGATCGCGCCGCTCGCGGACGTTCTGCCGCGAGGACGCGATTCATCTGCGGCCCCCTACGGGGAAACCAACACAATGACCCAGAAAATCGAGATTCTTCAGGTGAACGGCGCGCGGATCGCCTACCAGGTCGAGGGAAGCGGCGAGGCGGTGGTCCTCGTCCACGCCGGTGTCGCGAACATGAGCATGTGGGACGACCAGGTCGCGGGTCTTCGGGATCGGTATCGCGTGATCCGCTACGACTGCCGAGGCTATGGCCGTACCTCGACGGAGAAGGTGCCGTTCTCGAACCGCGACGACATCGTCGCCGTCATGGATCACCTGGGCGAGTCCTCGGCGCACGTCGTGGGGCTCTCCCGCGGCGGCCAGATCGCCCTCGACTTCGCCATCGAGAAGCCCGCCCGCGTCCGGTCGCTGGTCTTCGCGGCGGGCGGGCTGAGCGGATACGAATCGCCCGCGTGGAAGCCCGAGGAGTTCGAGGAGCCGCAGCGCCTCGAAGAGGCCAAGGACTGGGAAGGGCTCGCCAGGTGGGAGACCCAGCACTGGGTGAACGGCCCCGGCCAGCCGGCGGACCGCGTCGACCCCGCGCTGCGGTCCAGGGTCCACGACTGGATCCTGAGCAACTACCGGGCGGAGAAGGAGCCGGGTGAGCCGCAGCCACTCCGTCCCCCCGCCGTCGGGCGCCTCTCCGAGCTCCAAGCGCCGCTCCTCGTCATGGTCGGTACCCTGGACGAGCCCGAGACGGTGGACACGTGCCGCTACCTCGCGGCCCACGTGCCTGGCGCGCGGCTCGAGATCTTCGAGGGGGCGGCCCACATGCTGAACTTGGAGCAGCCCGAGCGTTTCACGCGCCTGATCCGCGAGTTCTTCGCCTCCGCCGCGCGCGTGTCGCCGGCCAGGCGATAGGTCTGCTACCCTAGCCGATTACATCCCGCAAGCAGACGGTTCGCGGTCGCCGGAGTGGTGAAATTGGCAGACGCGCCGGACTCAAAATCCGGTCCTCGCAAGAGGGTGGGGGTTCGATTCCCCCCTCCGGCACCATGACTCAGCCCGCTCTGGGCCGTGTGCCCCAGTTCCTACATTTCCTCCTCGTGGAACATCTCCAGGTGCACCGGACAGCCGTCGACGATCAGCACCGCGCCCGCGTGGTGATTGCTCTCAAAGCGGCAATCGATGCCGGCACCGGGGGACGGGAAGAAATCGATGAGCGAATGGGCTGCGTCGTGGATCCATGATTCGACCCAAGTCTTCGAGAGATCGGATACGCGCGTCTTGCCCATGACGTCGAGCGCATACGCTCGAGTCAGCTTCGGCCAGAGCAGCCGGAGCGTGGCGGGCTTGTCGAATAGGTCCACACCGACGATGCGACCTCCGAATGCGAACGCGGCCCCGCACCAATCCTCGCCCGACTGGATCGGTTCGACCGCCTGATCGAGGTTCCGGCCCAGCTTGGTGTAGACATCGTCCAGGGCGCCGGAAGGGGACGCCGTATCGTGGTCGCCCAGTTTCCGCGCCACCTCTCGCCAGACTTCACGCTGGTCGGAGTCGGGCGTGCCGCTCACCTTGTAGTGGGCATGCGCCTTCTTCGACATCAGGTGGCGGAGCGCATAGTGCGAGGAGCCCTTGCTCGTGAACCGGACATCGCGATAGGCCCATCGCCCCTGCTCGACGCAGCTGACCGGCAGTTGAAGGTCGGCATGAGCATCGACGAGGATGCTCGCGTTGAGTACCCGGTTCTGCTTGGCCCCCACGAACTGCTCACCCGCCATCAGGAAGATCCGGTCCGTGCCGGCATTGCGGACCCGGATCCGAGGGACTGAGCCTTGTTCGCTCACCTCGGTAATCTGGAGGGCGCGGGCGGAGAGCGCCTCGTCCAGAGTTCGATAGGCGAGAGGCTGCGCCACCATCCACCGCAGTCCGAAGATTTGAAAATCTCCATGCACGACGGCCTCGTCCACCTCGATGCGACCGAGCCGATCCCGCAGCTCCCGTTCGAGGATGTCGGAATCGGGCGGCGCCGATGGCCGTCGATCCCCCCACGTATTGTGGACCAGGCGTTCGACGTCCTGGGCGAGACCCGGGTGCTCGCGCGCGATCGCGGCATCCCTCGCCAGGAGCATCCGAAGCCGCCGAAGGGGAACCGGATGTTCCGGAGCCATCTTCGCGGCCGCGAGATGGGACTCCGCGGCTTCGACGTTCCTTCCCAGGCCTTCCAGGGCCACACCCAGGTTTTTGTGCGCGTTCCACCGCTTTGGATCCAGGTCACGCGCACGACGCGCGGCCGGCTCCGCCTCGTGGTTGCGTCCCGCGCGGTTCAGGCAATAGGCAACGTTGTTCCAGGCGAAGTACGCCACCTCGGGATCCTCGGGCTCCAGCGCGACCGCCTCTTCATAATGGGACTGAGCGGCCGCCAGACTCCCAGCCCGCTCCCGAAGCTGTCCGGCCCGCAGGTAACACCAGGCGCGCACCTCCGGGTCGGCGGTGCCCGACAAGATCTGCTGGAGTTCCTCCAACGCGCGATGAGGCGGCAACTGGTCGAGAATCACATCGCGGGTGCGCCGTTCTCGAAGAAGACTGCGATAGCCGGCCTCTGGCCGGGCTTCCGCGGGAGCCGGTTCCGGATCACCAGGGAGGGGAAAAATGCGTGCGTCATCGAGTGTGGGGAGCGTCGTTTTGATGGGGTGGGTGATCCGTGGCATGGCGGGACTCCTTCCTGGAGACGCACGTTCGTCTCCGGAGGCCTTGGAACTGAGGGGAGTATGATCGACCGCGAGAACCACGGTACACCCGGCTGGGCTGGTTTCGCCAGACCGCCTCGCCACGAGTTAGGCTGCATGGAGGATTCTCTCTGCTCCATTCGCTGACCGGTCAATTCGCGGCGCTCGGCACGGCCCTTTGCTGGGCTTCGGGCTCGATGCTCTTTGCGTCGGCCGGGCGGTCGATGGGGTCGGTCGTCCTCAATCGCCTCCGCGTCACCGTGGCGTGCGTCTTTCTCGGCACCGCCCTGTTCCTCCTTCGAGGCTCACCGTGGCCGTTCTGGGCGACGCCGCTTCAGATCGCGCTGCTCGCGGTGAGCGGCTTGATCGGGTTCGTGTTCGGCGACCGCTACTTCTTCAAGTCGCTCGTCATCCTGGGTCCGAGCCGCGCCACGCTCCTCGTCTCCTTCGGCCCGATCTTCACCGCCCTCATCGCCTGGCCCGTGCTGCACGAGCATCCCGGGCCCTACGCCCTTCTTGGGATGGCCCTGACGCTCTCGGGGGTGGCCTTCGTGCTGAGCGGCAGGGCGAGAAGGAAGATGGTCCACGTCGAGGGATCCGCGTTCGCCGGGGTCGTGGCTGGACTTCTGGGCACGCTGGGTCAGGCGGGCGGGTACGTCATCTCCAAGGCGGCCCTTCGGAAGGGACTCGATCCGCTTTCCGCCACCGTGATCCGCGTGAGCGCCGCGATGATCGGGATCTGGATCCTCGCGGCTTCGACGGGGAAGGTCGCGCAGACGGTGTCGGCGCTCCGGGACCGCAGGGCTTCCGCGTTCATGGTGGGAGGCGCGTTCCTGGGGCCGTTCCTCGGAGTCACCCTCTCGCTGACGGCCCTCAAGTACATCCAGGCGGGGGTCGCCGCCTCGATCA
>DASSLZ010000184.1:0-17242 GCA_035689165.1 Candidatus Eiseniibacteriota bacterium
CGCCGCTCCACCAGCGCGCGCCGGTACTCGCACCCGTCCTCGACGAGATAAGAGCACATCTGCTCCAGGCGCCCGAAGTCGGCGTCCTCCTGCCCCGCGTCCGCCTCGCGCGTGACGATCTCGGAGTAGGTGGCGAAGCCCTCGTTCAGCCATCCCTCCGACCAGTCGCGGCAGGTGACGAGGTCGCCCCACCACTGGTGCGCCAGCTCGTGGGCGACCAGCATGTCGTAGCCCTCGTCCAGCGAGTCGTTCGGCATCTCGAGCATGCGGTCGAAGAGGGTGGTGGCGCTGGTGTTCTCCATCCCCCCGAATGTGAAGTCGGCGACCAAGGTCTGCGCGTACTTCGGAAACGCGTAGGGGTGGCCGAACACCCGCGTGAAGTTCGCGATCATGCGCGGCGTCTTCCGGAACGCCGCGCGCGCGGCCCGCTCCTTGCCGCGCGGCACGTAATAGAAGAGCGGCGTGGATCCCGCGCGGTCGCGCAGCTCCACGTACTTGCCGACGACGAGCGAGGTGAGGTAGGCGGGGTGCGTGGTGTCCAGCTTCCAGTGCCAGGTCACCGTGCGGGCGCGGCGATTTGGCTTCTTTCCGATCAGCCGGCCGTTGCCGATGACGCGGTACCCCGCCGGCGCCGTGACGATCTGCTCGTGCGTGGCTCGGCTCTCGGTGCTCTCCAGGCAGGGCATCCACCAGTGGGTGTCGTCCGCCTGGCCCTGGCTCCAGCCGCCCAGGGTGCGCTCCGGTTCGGCCTCGGTCGGACCGACGAAGGTGAACCCCTTCCGGGGATTCGTGGCGTACGCGATCTCGACGGCGACCCGCTCGCCGACGCCCAGAGCCCTGGGAAGCGTGATCCGGACCCTCTCCCCTTCGAGAACGTAGGCGAGGCTCTTCCTGCCGGCGCGCACCGAGGCGATCCGCAGCTCCGCCGCATCGAGCGCTGCCTCGCGAAGGCCCTCGCGCAGCGACTCCAGGGTCAGCGCGACGCGGCCCCGCAGCTCCTTCCGCTCCAGATCCACTTCGAGCGCCGTCCGGTAGTGACGGACGTGGAATTCCAGGTCGGGGCGCGGATGGTCGGGACCGGACCACGGGGAGCGCCCGGTGGGCGGAAAGGGCTCGAACGGGGGCGTTTCCATGGCCGCCCGGCGGCCCAGAAATGCGGGGTGGAACAGCGGATCACGGATCGGCATCAGTCCCCTCCACGTTGGAGCCGCATCGTGGCCGAGGGGGGCGCAACCTGTCAAGCAAGCTGGGGTAGAATCCCGGGATGGACCTCTCCCATGCCCTGATCGCGATGGGGCGCGTCTTCGCCGACGCCGCCGTCGAGATCGTTCCTCTCTTCCTCCTCGCCATCCTGATCGGCGCCTGGATCGAGGAGTACGTCTCGGAGCGGACGATCACGCGATTTTTGACCGGCCGCCACCCCGCGACGATGCTCCTCGCCTCCATGACCGGCGCCGTGATCCCGCTCTGCACGTGCGGCATGGTGCCGCTGGCGGTGTCCCTGCGCCGGAGAGGGAGCGACCTCAAGCATACGTTCGCCTTTCTGACCGCGGGCGCCTCGGTCAGCGTGCCCGTGCTGCTTCTCACGGGGACCGTGCTCGGGGCGCGCTGGGCGCTGGTGCGGTTCGTCGCGTCGGTGCTGTTCGGGCTGGCCGTGGGCTACGCGGCGGTGCGGGCGCTTCGAAGCGTGGCGGACCGCTCGGCGGAGCAGGCGGACCGGGTGCAGCATGGGGACCACACACATGGGCCCGGCGGGATCACGGCGACGCGGCCCGGACCGGAGCCCGACGGCGAGGAGTTCGACATGGCCGAGATCCGCGGACGTTCGCGCTTCGCCTCGGTGCTTCGCCGCTTCCGCGGCCAGGTCGTCGAGTACGGACCCTGGGTGCTGGTGAGCCTCGCGGTCGCGGCGGTCGTGGACGTGCTGGTGCCTCGCCACTGGGTGGACGTGCTCTACGGAGAGCGGACGTTCGCGGGATCTTTGCTCGCGGCGCTGAGCGGCCTCCCCTTCTACTTCTGCTCCGGAGCGGAGCTGCCGCTGGTCCGGGAACTCTTGCTGAAAGGGATGGGACCCGGCCCCGCCGCGGCCATGCTGCTCTCCGTGCCGATCGTGAACCTCCTCACGTTCGGCGTGGTGTCGCGGTGGATCGGCACCCGCGGCGCGTTCGTGTACCTGGCGCTCTGCGTGGTGTTCTCGGCGGTCCTGGGGGAGATCACGGGGCTCGCCTGGCAGGCCTTCGCGACTTAACCCGCGAGGGGCGGGATCGTCGTGATGATGAGCCGCTCGTCGAGGAAGGACACAGCGGTCCCGTCCGGAGCCACGGACACGCTCCACGCGTGGTCCTGCGTCGTGCGCCCCGGCCAGCGCGTCTCCTGCCCCGTAAGCGCGCCGAACGCGACCCATTCGCCGCGGTCCAACGTGATCGCGTGACGGCCGTCCGGCGTGAGGTCGATGCCAAATCCCGCCTTGGAGCACGACCACAACTCGCGACCCGATTCGAAGTCCAACGCGGTGATCCCACGTTGCCCTAAGACGAGCGGGACGCGATCGTCGGCCGCGAGGCGGAGGCGCGTGATCCATTGCGGGATGGAGATCGAGCGCTCCAGCTCGAACGACTCCGCGTTCAGGACCAGGATCGTGTCCTCGACCGAGCCTGCGGTCAACGGGCGCCGGCTCAGAATGAGACGCTGGGCATCCCGGGTGAAGGCAGCCGCTTCCCACAGGGCGTTACCGACCGGAATCTCCTCGTGGTGATCCGCGAGTGGCGGCCGCCAGCGGAGCGGCACCCTCAATAACTGGGTCGCCACGAGTTGATCGCCCCTGGGGTCGATGGCCATCCCTCGCATGATCTGCCCGCGCTGCTGTTGGACCAGGGTCCCGGACTCCCGGTCGATCCAGTGGATCTCCTGCATGCTTCGCTCTCGACCGCACGGGGCCCGGAGGTCGGATGGAGGCCGCATCGCCGAGGTCCGCCTCGCGCAGATCCTCCAGGTCCTCGGGACTCGTCACTTCCTCGGCGGCTGGCTCGGGCGGATCTCCACGCGGCTCTGGAGCGACCGCCCCGGGAAGCGCAGCAGGTCGACCACGATCTCGCCGATGTCCTCGGGCTGGATCTTCCAGCCCTGCGAGGGATCGGGCTCGTGGCCGTTGAAGTAGGTGTTCACGCTGCCGGGCATCAGGTAGCTCACGCGGATCCCGTCGTAGCGGATCTCCTGCATCACCGCCTCGCTGAATCCATTGAGCCCGAACTTGGAGGTGTTGTAGGCGGCCGCGCTGGGGAAGGACGTCTTCCCCGCCAGGCTCGAGAGATTGAAGATGTAGCCGCCGCCCCGCGCGCGCATCCGGGGAATCGCCGCCCGCGTGCAGAGGAAGACGCCGGTGAGGTTGGTCTCGATCACGGCGTTCCACTCCTCCAGCGCGATCTCCTCGACGTTCTTGAAAAGGCCGATCCCTGCGTTGTTCACGAGAACGTCCAGCCCCTTCCACTTCGCGTCCACCGCGTCGAACAGCGCGCGCACGTCGTCCTCGCGACGGACGTCGCAGGTCTGTCCGAGCACGCGGCCGGGGTGCTGGCGCTCCAGGTCCTTCACGACCGCGTCCACTTCCGCGCGATTCCGCGCCGAGACCGCCACGCGCGCCCCCTCGGCGAGGAGCGCCTTGGCGATCGAGAGCCCGATCCCCTTGGTGCTGCCGGTCACGATCGCAACCTTGTCCCGCAACGAGTCGCTCACGTCTCCTCCATTCCCAACCCCTGGCGCAGCGCGGCCTCCAGGGGAGCCAGGTGTCCCGTGAAGAAATGATCGGCCCCGGGGACGATCTTCGCCTCGACCGAGCCGAGCGGGCGGAGCCGCTCGACCAGGCGCGCGACCCCCTCCGGGCTGCCGTACTGGTCCCGCTCCCCTTGGATGATCAGGAGCGGCGCCGGGAGCCGGGTCAAATGGTCGAAGGAGCGGTCGTCCACGTTTCGGTCCACGGGAGCGCCCAGGAGGATCATCCGCTCGATGTTCGGATCCGCGATCGCCCACTTGGAGCCGACCCACGACCCGAACGAGAATCCGGCGATCCAGAGGGGGGTGATCCCGGTCTCCCGCCGCGCGAACGCCGCGGCCGCGGCCACGTCCCCCACCTCGCCGTCCCATCCGGAGTAGCTCCCCTGGCTGGCCCCGACCCCGCGGAAGTTGAAGCGCAGCGTGGCGTGCCCCGCGTCATGCAGCACGCGGAACACCGTGTAGACCACCTTGCTATGCATGGAGCCGCCGTGGGCCGGATGGGGATGGCAGATCACGGCGGGAGCGAGCCCCTGAGCCGGGTCGTCCCACAGCCCTTCCAGGCGGCCCTCCGGCCCCTCGAAATGGACCGGCTTGACGAAGCGCGACGGGGCGGACTTCACGCTCGGGAGTCTCTCCGCTATACTTGTGGGGCTCAAGTCGTAATTCCCCCCGTCGAGGAGGTTCTCTTCCGTGGCGCTCCGGGCCGATACCGCTACGTTTTACGGGCTCAACCGATCCGACCTGGTCGACATCTACCGCGTGATGCTCCTCTCGCGCCGCATGGACGACGAGGAGATCAAGCTCAAGAAGCAGAACCTCATCTATTTCCAGATCTCGGGCGCGGGCCACGAGGCGATCCTCACGGCCGCCGGCAAGGCGCTGCGCCCGGGCCACGACTGGTTCTATCCCTACTACCGCGATCGGGCGCTGATGCTCTGCCTGGGCATGACCCCGCTGGAGATGCTGTACGAGGCGGTGGGCGCCAAGGACGATCCCAACTCGGGCGGCCGCCAGATGCCCTGCCATTGGGGACTCAAGCGGGCGAACGTCGTTTCCCAATCCAGCCCCACCGGGACCCAGTTCCTCCAGGCCGTCGGCTGCGCCGAGGGAGGGCGGCTCCTCGCCACGATCCAGGAGATCGCGGAGAAGCGCCCCTACCACGAAGACGAGCTGGTCTACGTTTCGGCCGGCGACGGCACCACGAGCGAGGGGGAGTTCTGGGAAGCGATCAACAGCGCCGCGGTGGCTCAGCTTCCCGTGCTCTTCCTGATCACCGACAACCAGTACGCGATCTCGGTTCCGGTCGAGGCGCAGACGCCGGGCGGCGACATCGGGCGCTGCATGAGCTCGATCCCCGGTCTGCGCGTGATGAAGTGCGACGGCACCGACCCGCTCGAGTCGTTCAAGACGGTGACCGAGGCGGCGCACCACCTGCGCGCCGGGCGTGGTCCCGTCCTCCTTCACGCGCTGGTGATCCGACCCTACGGCCACTCCATGTCGGACGACGAGGTCTCGTACAAGCCGCAGTCGGAGCGCGAGGCGGAAGCCAAGCGCGACCCGGTCCACACCTATCCCGAGTTCCTGATCAAGGAGGGGCTCGCGACCAAGGAGCAGATCGAGAAGATCCAGAAGGACGTGGAGGCGGAGATCGCCGAGGCCGAGGCGGCCGCGCTCGCCGCGCCCAAGCCGGCCGCGGATTCCCTCTACGAGCACCTCTACTCGCCTACGGTGGATCCCACGAGCGCCGCGTTCCAGACCGAGCCGCGCTTCGAGGGGCAGCCGGAGACGATGGTCACGCTGATCAACCGCTGCCTCAAGGACGAGATGTCCCGCGACGCGCGCATCGTGCTGTTCGGCGAGGACGTGGCCGACGCCACCCGGGAGCAGGCGCTGAATTCGGTCCCCGGCAAGGGGGGCGTGTTCAAGGTGACCTACGGTCTCCAGAAGCAGTTCGGGAAGCGGCGCGTCTTCAATTCGCCGCTCGCCGAGGCGAATATCGTGGGCCGCGCGGTCGGCATGGCCACGCGGGGGATCAAGCCAGTGGTGGAGATCCAGTTCTTCGACTACATCTGGCCCGCCATGATGCAGATCCGAAACGAGCTGGCGATGCTCCGGTGGCGCTCGAACGGCGACTTCGCCTGCCCGCTCGTCATCCGTGTGGCGATCGGCGGCTATCTCCAGGGCGGCTCGATCTATCACAGCCAGAGCGGCGAGAGCATCTTCGCGCACATGCCGGGGCTACGAATCGTCTACCCCGCGAGCGCCGTGGACGCGAACGGGCTCCTGCGCACGTCCATCCGCTGCGACGATCCGGTGCTCTTCCTGGAGCACAAGAACATCTACCGACAGCCCTACGCCAAGGGCCCCTACCCCGGACCCGACTACATGATCCCCTTCGGGAAGGCGCGCGTCGCGCGCGAGGGGAAGGACGTCTCGGTCATCACCTGGGGCGCCACGGTCAACCGGGCGATGCAGGCCGCGCAGAAGCTCGAGGTCGAAGGGATCTCCGTGGAGGTGGTCGATCTCAGGACGCTGCTCCCCTTCGACCGGGAGGCGATCGCGGCCACCGTCCGGAAGACGGCCCGCGCGCTGGTGCTGCACGAGGACGTGCTGACGGGAGGCTTCGGAGGAGAGATCGCCGCGGTGATCGCCCAGGACCACTTCGAGTCGCTGGACGCTCCGGTGCGCCGCGTCGGCGCCGCCGACACGCCGGTCGGCTACGCGCCCGTTCTGGAAGACGCGATCCTGCCCCAGGTGGATGGGATCACTCGGGCGATCCGGGAGCTGGCCCGGTACTGAAGCGGCGAGGCGGCGGTGCCGCCACGAGTCGAACCCTCTACGCGGCCCCTTCCAGAAGGTACAGCTCCGTCATGATGACGACGTAGGTGTAGGCGTAGCCGTCGCCGTCGCGAGCCTGCCGCACGCCCATCACCCCCTCGATCCCGGTCGGATCGGGAGGCTGCGCGACGAGGTGGGGTTCGCGCTGCCCTGTCTTCACATCGATCCGGTAGACCTGCACCGGCGGCGGACCCGGCAAGAACGCATAGACCTGCCGGCTGTCGGCTCCCCATCCCATCACGCGCTCCCCTCGGGCCATGCCGGGGATCACGACGGGATCGCCCCCGGCCGCGGGATGGAGCCGCACGATGAAATCCTGCCCGCTCATCGCGATCCAGGAGCCGTCGGGGGAGACCTGGGGGATCCCCGCGCCCACGTCGGTCTCCGAGAAAAGCCTGCGCTCGCCGGTGACGAGGTCGACAAGATACGGTCTCATGCTCCCCTGCGCGTCGGCCGCGATGATCGCCGCGCGGGATCCGTCGGGAAAGAAGGCGCCGGCATGGAACATGAGGTCCCCGAGCGAAATCGTGCGCGGCTCGCCGATCCCCGTGGGAATCACCGTGAAGCAGTGCGGGTCGGCGATGTTGACGCTGAGGACCCACGTGCCGTCGGGCGTGATGTCCTGAGCGCTTCCCTCGCCGATCGCGATCGCGGGGGATCCGTCGGTTCCGCGGATGCAGACCAGGCGGTGCTGCCCGCCTCCCTCGCCGCTCTCGTCGAAGAGGACGGTGCTCCCGTCGGCCGTGATCGCGCGCATCAGGGACCAGTCGTACCAGCTGAGATCCCGCTCCCGATCCTCGCCGGGCGCCTTGGCGATGATGCCGGCGCGCTCGTGTCCGTGGACCACGAGGACGTCGCCCCGCGGCGACAGGTCCTGGAGCGTGAGCGAGCCGGGGACCCGGAGAATGGTCCGGCTCGAGCCGTCGAGGGAGAAGCGCATCAAGCTGCGGTTCGCACCCATCGGCGCCGCCGTGCACCAGAGACTCTTTCCGTCCCGGCCCCAGGCGAGTCCCTGGGCCGAGGCGAAGTCGGTGGAGATCACGCGAATCTCCTTCCCGCGCTCGGCGATGCAGATCCGCCCCGCGTCGTCGGCTCGGTAGTCGTGGTCGATGAAGGCCACGCGCGCGCCGTCGGGAGAGACCCGGGGGCTGCCGATCCATCCCAACGTCTCGTGCAGCACCGTGCCCACCGGGTACTCGAGAATCGCCTTCCCTTCCTTGTGCCGCACGATCGCGAGCGTCCGTCCGTCCGGGGCCCAGTCCGCGGAAGCAACGTTGTCGAGGAGCGGCCGTGGCGTGCCTCCCGCCATCGGGAGCCGCGCCAGCGTGCCGTCGTAGATGTAGCCGCCATAGAAGCGCCGATTCAGGACGAGCGCCATCTCTCCCGTGGCGGAGATGGCCTGGACGTCGGCCCGCTCCAGACGCAGCGGCCGTGAATCGGGATTCGACGTGTGCACCCAGAAGAGCTCCTTTCCCCCGCCCTCCCAGGCCGCGGTGTACACGACCGAGTTCCCGTCCGAGACGAATCGCGCGCTGGACACGATCCCGCGGCGAAAGGTGAGCCGGCGGAGGGAATGGATGGCGGGCTCCTCGGACGCGGCCGCGGAGCCCGCTCGCATGTCCTCGGCAAGGTGCTCGAGGAAGAAGGCGAGATCCGCGGCGCAATGGAACCGATCGGCGGGGCGCTTCTCCAGACATTTGCGGATGAGGCGGGCCAACCCCGGCATCTGCGCGGAGACGTCCTCGGGCAGGGCGGGCGCCTCCTGCGTGAGGATGGCCGCCGCAGTCTCGGTCGGAGTCTCGCGCGCGAAGGGGTGGCTGCCGGTGATCAGCTCGTAGAGCATCGCACCCAGCGCGAACAGATCGGTGCGCGCGTCGACCGCCTCGCCGCGGAGCTGCTCGGGGGCCATGTAGCGGGTGGTTCCGATGAGCGCGCCGGCCTCGGTCCCCTCGGTGGCCCGGGTCCGCGTCACGCCGGGCCCGTCCGTGCCATCGCGAACGAGCTTGGCGATCCCGAAGTCGAGGATCTTGGCGCGGCCCTCCGACGTCAGGATCACGTTCTCGGGCTTCAGATCCCGGTGGACGATCCCCCGCGCGTGGGCCGCTTCGAGTCCACGGGCGATCTGGGCGATGCAGTCGATCGCCTGGCGCACCGTGAACCCGGAGCCCGCGATCCGCTCGCGCAGGCTTCGGCCGTCGAGGAACTCGGAGACGAGATAGGGAGTGCCTTCGGATTCGCCGACGTCGTAGACGGTCACGACGTTGGGGTGATTGAGCGTCCCCGCCGCACGGACCTCCTGCTCGAACCGGCGCAGACGCTCAGGCTCGAGCGCGACGCCCGAGCCGATCGTCTTCACGGCGACGTCGCGCCCCAGCCGCGGATCGCGCGCGCGATAGACCTCCCCCATGCCGCCGGCCCCTACGAAGGCCACGACCTGGTAGGGACCGACGTTCGTTCCCAACGGAAACCGCATGAGAAAGGACTTCCCTCTTGCTGTGGCCTACAGGCGCACCATCGCGCTCTGCTCGCTGCTCGCCGGGTCGATGATCGCCTTTACCTCTTCGATCCGGTTCGCCGGGAATCCTCCACGCTTGGCGTGCTCGCGGACCATCTCGGCGTTCTCCGCGTGGTACACGCAGTAGATCTTGTCCGCCGTGACGTAGCTGTGGATCCACTGGATCTTCGGACCCATGTCGCTCAGCACGCCGCAGGACTTCTGGGAAATGGCCATCAGGTCCTTGGCGGTGGCGCCGCCGATCTTGGGGATATCGCGCTCGATCACGTACTTGGGCATGGCTCCCTCCTGGGCATGGGCTGTCGGTGCGTCCGGGGAGGAAAGTCTACATCATGGAGAGATAGGCCCGCCAGGGACCGACCGCCTCGCGGTACTGCCGCCCCAGGGTCTGTGCGATCTGCCGGAGGTGCCCCAGGTCGTGCGCCGTCCACGTGGCCAGATGCTGCCGCAGGGTCACGGGGCCCAGCTCGGGATGAAGCCCCCGGCGGTCGAGATCGGCGGGCGTCATGGCCAGCCCGCGGAGCGTCGTCACGTTCTGGGCGCGGAGCGCGGTGAACTCTTCCAGGAGCGACGCGAGCGAGCGTCCGCGCGTCGCCTCGAACATCGCCTCGCGGTCGAACGGCGGGAAGGGTTCGGAGTCGCCCTTCTGAAGGATGTGCTTCACGCGGGGGATCCAGTCGGTCTTCTCCCCGTGGAGCAGGTGCCCCACCACGTCGAACGCGCTCCAGGTCCCCGGCCCGTCGGTCGCACGGACCCAGGCGTCCGGCAGCCCGCTGAGCAGCGCGCGGAGCGCCGCCGGAGTCCGCTCGAGGAGCGGGATCGAGAGCTCGGGGGTGTACTCGAGGCCCATGGCCGGAGCATAGACCTCTGCGCGCCGTTCCGCTATCCCGTCGCGCGAACGAGGCCGTTCTCGCGCGCCACGCGTCCCTCTTCCTCCAGCTTCTCGAGATGCGCGAGCAAGGTCCGCGCGGAGAGCGCGGGATCGGCCGTCGGCGTGTCGTCGTAGACGCGGAGGCGGAGATCCTCCTCGCCCAGCGGCCCCGCTTCGAGCACGCGCAGGATCTTCCCCTCGCGCAGCCGCCGGTGCTCGATCAGGGCGTCGAGCATCCGCGCCACCCCGCGGTTGGGCGCGCCGTGACCGGGAATGAGGGCGGTGATGCCGATGCGGCGGAGCCGCGTCAGGGTGGCCAGGTAGTCGCGGAGGTTTCCGTCGGGCGGCGCGATGATCACGGTGCCGAGCCCCGAGACCACGTCGCCGGCGATCAGCGTGCGCGATGTCTCCTCGAAGAAGGCCAGGTGGGAACGCGAGTGACCCGGCGTGGCCAGGACGCAGAGCCGGCGCGGGTGGCGGCCGGAGAGCTCGATCCGGTCCCCCTCGGCCAGCGCGCGATCGATCGGGATCCGCTCGGCGACGTCGGCGTGGGCCCACACGGGACAGGCGTACCGCGCGCGCACTGCCTCGACGCCGGCGAAGTGGTCGCGGTGGCGATGCGTGAGGAGGATGGCGAGGACCCGGCCGCGCGAGCCCTCGGCTTCCTCGACGACCTGGTACAGGGCCTCCAGCTCATCCGGGTTGTCGCTCCCCGGGTCTACGATCACCACGTCCGAGTCCCCCACGACCACGGCGTTCGTGTGCGTGGCCGGCGGTAGGGTCTCGGTCTTCAGCGGAATCATCGTGATCGCGGGGCGCACGTGGACGTAGCGGGAGGGAACGCCGTTCGCCTCGGGAATGTCGTGCAGCCGTCCGGGCAGCCCGTGGCCTCCCTGGGCGAGCCGCTGGATGACGTAGAGCGTGGGCATCGCGAGCACGATGCGGTCCTCGTCCCACATCTTGAGCGCTACCGCGGGATCCACCCACGCGCCCGATTCCAGCTCGCCAGGCCAGACGTCGGGCTCGCTCGGCTCCGGCATGTCGATCAGGAAGAAGTTGGTGTTGAAGCGCGCGCGGCTGAAGTGCGGCGTGATCCACCGCCCGCACGGCACGTACCGCGCCGGGTCGAAGCGGAGTCCCCACCGGCGCTCGACCGTCTCCCAGAAGGCCGACTTGCCGTCGAGCACGTCCCGCCGGTGGCGCCGCTGCTCCTCCAGCTGGGGCGCCGACCCGTGGAATCCTAGGAGGAGCCCCGTCTCCTCGAACGCCTCGCGCGCGGCGCAGCGCGCCATGGTGCGCAGATTTTCGTCCGGATCCTCGCCCAGGGGTCCGTCCTCGTGCGCGTACCGGCCGCCCGGGAAGGAATGGAAGCCCCCGAGAAACGGATTCGCCTCGGAGCGGCGCACCCATAGGAGCTTCAGCCCTACCTCGCGCGAGATCAGGATCGTGCTCGCCGCGGGGCGGAGCGGCGGCGCGGCCGAGGGGGCGCTCTCGGGCGCCGGCGTCGCGCTCATTCGACGAGCACCAGGGGGAGCGACTCGCGCAAGGCGCGGATGTGCTCCGGCGAGGTGCCGCAGCACCCGCCGAGCACCTGCGCTCCGAGGCGCATCCAGTCCTTCGCGAGGGCCGCGAAGCGCTCGGGAGTGACGGACGGGTCGAAGCTCCAGGCGCCGGTGGGTCCCACCACGCCGGCGTTGGGATAGCCGCCGAAGGGGAGATGGGTGGCGCGGCTCATGACGTCGAGGCAGGCGGCGGTCTCGTCGAGCGGCGTGCAGTTCACGAGCACGGCCGCGGGCAAAAGCGGCTCGACCGCGCGGACGGCGTCGGCGAGCGGCTCGCCCGAGAAGAGCCGGGCGCCGCCGCGGCAGACGAAGCTCACCGTGAACGGGAGCCCGGTCGCGCGGGCGGCGCGCGCGGCGGCCGTCGCCTCGTCGATCCGGTTGAAGGTCTCGAGCAGGAGAATCTCGGCTCCGGAGCGCGCCAGGCGCTTCGCCTGGTCGTCGTGCTCGCGCTCCATCGCTTCCTGGGGGGGCGCGTCTTCCGGCCGGTAACAGTCCTCGAGCGGCCCCAGCGAGCCGCCGATCCAGACGGTCCGTCCCGCGGCACCGCGATCGCGCCCCTCAGCCGCCAGTCGAAGCGCGATCTCGGTCAAGCGGTCCGCGTCCCCCGCCGGCCGGCCCACTTTCGCCATCACCCGCGGCGTGGTCCGGAACGTGTCGGCCGCGAGCACGTCGGCGCCGGCGCGCGCGTAGTCCTCGTGCACCTGGCGCAGCGTGTCGGGCGCGTCCAGGATCGCCTGCGCGCTCCAGAGCGGAAGCGGCGTGGCGACGCCGCGGCGCTCCAGCTCGGTGCCGAGTGCGCCGTCCAGAAGGACCAGCTCGCCGCGCTCGAGGCGCTGATGGATCGGGTGCGGAGCCATGCGAGAACGCGCGGGTGCGGGGGTGCTGCTCCGCTCAGCCCCCGGCGAGCGCCTCGTCGGCGGGATTCAAGCCGTGGAACTGCATCAGCTCCTGGATCACGGCGCGGCGTCTCTTGAGAATGGACGTCATCGAGGTATAGCCGTAGCGGAGGATCGCTTCCCGCTCCTGGACGCTCATGGTGTTGTGCAGGAAGAGGATCACCTCGCTGGAGGAGGGCTCGATCCGATACATCTTCACCTCCGGAAACTCGGCCTGGTAGCGGCGGATCTCGCCGTCCAGACGCACTCTCGTTTCGATGCGCGAAGCCTGGTCGTGGATGAAGGACATTCCCTTCTCCTTGATCCGCGCGCACTTTCCGTCCCGCCGGGGGATGCAGACCGCCTCCTGGTCGTTCGAGATGTTGACCAGGGGGTTGATGATGAGGATGGTCGAGGCTCCGGCCTTGATGGCCACGTCCAGGTGCGCCACCTTCCCCGTCGATCCGTCGATGTAGTCGCGCCCTTCCACCTTGAAGGGGCGGAAGAAGAGCGGGATCGCCGAGGAAGCGGCGACGGCGTGCGAGAGCGGGACGTTCTCGGCGTCGACGGCGCCGAAGACGCGCCGGGTTCCCAGGTCGAGATCGGTCGCCGGGATGTAGAGCTCACGCTCGATGTCGGCGAAGCTGTCGGTCTTGCCGTGCGCTTCCAGCACCTTCGCGAAGAACCGCTGGTAGTTGTCCAGCGCGAAGAGCCCCGCCGGCAGGCGCTCCTCCACGTAGTGCATGAACTCGAACGGCGAGGGGCGCACCCGCTGGCGCAGGCACTCCACGAAGTAGCCCGGCATGGACAGCCCCATCTTGATCCCCGAGAACAGGATCGCCCACCGGTTCACGTCGTACATGTCGCCGCGCTTGAAGTGGAGCGACGAATCGGAGTTGGTGAGGAGCGCCCAGTAGGTCTTCCGGATCGGAATCCCTTTGGCGAGGAGACCGGCCACGGTAGCCCCCGCGCTCACCCCGATGTAGATGTCGAAGCCGGTGCTGGAGAAATCGAAGCCGAGGAAGTCGTCGAGGGCGGCCAGGCAGCCGATCTCGTAGTAGGCCCCGGCCAGGCCGCCGCCGGAGAGGCTGAGCGCGATGCGCTTCCGGCGCGTGGCCGCCGTGGCACCGGAAGTCGATCGCCGCCAGGCGGCCCTGGCTTCGGCCGAGCTTCCGAAATCCGGATGGGAGTTGGTCATCGTTCCCTATCAGGATAACGGAAGAGCGCGTTCATCACGCGGTCCGAAATCCCGGGGAACATGAGATTCACCCAGGCGAACGCCCGATTCCACGAGGGGACGTAGTGGTCGGGAGGATTCCGGTGGAGCGCGTGAACGAGGGCCGCGGCCACCTGCTCGGGGCGCAGGATCGTGCCCGCGGGCCCCGAGCCCAGGGCGCGCTCGCGCCCGGCGCGATCCACGAACGGGGTCTCGACCGCGGCCGGAAGGAGCAGCGTGACGCGGACCCCGCGCGGGCCAAGCTCCCGCCGCCAGGATTCCGTGAGCCCGGAGATCGCGAACTTGGTGGCGCTGTAGTAGCCGTAGTGGACCGGCGCGACCCGCCCGGCCATCGAGCCGATGTTCACGATGGCGGCGCCGGGGCGGCCGAGCAGCGTCGGCAGCGCCGCGCGCGTCATGCGCACGGTCCCGAGGAGATTCACCTCGACCATCTGGCCGATCTCGGCGTCGGTGGCCTCGGTGAGGCCGCGGAGATAGCCGATGCCCGCGATGTTGACCAGGGCGTCCAGCGCGCCGAAGCGCGCCGTGGTCGCGGCGACGGCGCGGGCGCAGTCTTCAGCGCGGGTCACGTCGCCGGAGACGGCGAGGGCTTCCCCTCCGGCCGCGGCCACCTCGGCCGCCAGCGCGGCGAGCGGAGCCTCGCTCCGGGCGAAGAGCGCCACGCGCGCGCCCGCCGCGGCCAGCCGGAGCGCCGCCGGCCTGCCGATGCCGCCGCTCGCCCCGGTGAGGAGGACCGTCCTCCCCTTAAGCTCCACGCGTACGCTTCATCGTGACCCCGCCCCTCCCGTCCACCGCCTACCCGGCGGCGTTCTGCCGCGCGCCCGCCATCGCCGGCTCGGCCGACGTGGCGACGCCGCTGACCGGTGCCGGCGCGCCCTCCGGCGCGAGATACCGGACGAACCAGTCGCGCATGAGGTGCATGCGCGCCACGCGGCGCGACGGCGTACCCTTCCGCGAGAGGCCGTGGCTCTCTCCCGGGAAGAGCACCATCTCCACCTCGCGCCGGAGCGCCTTCAGCGCCTTGTACAGCATCTCCGCCTCGGTGACGTCGCAGCGCTGGTCCATGAGGCTGTGCGTGATGAGGAGCGGCGTGCGGATCTTCTCGACGTAGGTGAGCGGCGACTGGCGGCGCAGGATCTCGGCGTCCTCCCACGGCTCGGCGCCGAACTCGGGCGTGGCGACCGGGCAGAGATCGTCGCCCAGGAGGAGCGTGGGGATGGTCGTGACGCACCGCTGCGTGATCGCGGCCCGGAAACGCTCCGTATGGCCGACCACCCAGTTCGTCATGTAGCCGCCGTAGGAGCCCCCCGTGACGCCGAGACGCTCCACGTCGATGTCGGGATGCCGCGCGAGGGCGTCGTCCACGACGAGCATGAGATCGTCGAACGCGGGCGCCGCCCAGTCGTGCACGATCGCCTTGGTGAACGCCTCGCCGTAGCCCTGCGAGCCGCGCGGATTGGAGAAGAGCACGTAGAAGCCGGCGCTCGCGAACATCTGGAACTCGAGGAAGAAGCAGGCGCCGTACTGGACGCGCGGCCCGCCGTGGATCTCGAGGATCATCGGGTGCTTCGCGGTCTTCTTCGCGGCCGCGCTCGGCGGAATCAGCCAGGACTGCACGCGGTGCCCGCCCGGGGCCTCGGTCCAGCGCTCCTCGGGCGCCGAGAGCGCGAGCGAATCGAAGAGCTCGCGATTGGGCGTGACCAGGTCGGTGAAGCGGCCGTTCGCGGGATGGAAGCGCGCGACGGTGCCGGCGTCCTGGTGATCGCAGCGGATCACGATCATCTCTTCGGCGCGGCGGCCGCGCTTCATATCGAGGATCTGGACCCCACCCTGGGTCAGCGTCTCCGGGGTCCCGCCCCGGGCGGGAACTCGATAGATGTGGGTCGAGCCGAACTCGCTCCCCTGGAAATAGAGGGTCGATCCGTCCGGGGACCAGACCGGGTTTCCGGGGGCGTGGAAGTCGCGCAGGTCGCTTCCGACGAGATCGGAGGCGTAGCGGTCCCAGCCCGCGGTCAGGTCGCGCGGGGCGCCGCCCGCGGCGGGGACGGCCCAGAGGTGGTAGTTCGGGATGCCCCACCAGTCGTCGGGCTGATCGTGTCCGAGGAACGCGATCGTCGAGCCGTCGGGCGACCAGGAGAGCCCGCCCGCCACGCCCGGCCCGGGCGTGAGATTGCGCGGCTCCCCGCCCGAGGCGGGCACCACGAACACGTCGCTCACGACGTAGGAGGAGTACTCCTCGTCCTCCTGGCGGTTGGCGGTGAAGGCGATCTGCTTCCCGTCCGGCGACCAGGCACCGGGGCCGTGATCGAAGTTCCCCGAGGTGAGCGCGCGCACGGCACGCGTCGCGACGTCCAGCACGTGCAGGTGCGAGCGCGAGCGGGGAAGCCACCCCGAGCCGTCCAGCTTGTAGAGCATGCGCGTGATGTGTCGGAAGGTGGGCTCGGGAAGCTCCTTCTTGTCCGCTTTCGCCTCGCGCGCTTTCTTCTCCGGCGCCGAGCCGGGCAGGTGCCCCAGCTCCGGCGGGTCGCTCGCGCGGAAGACGAAGAGGATCGACGCGCCGTCGGGCGACCACTCGAGCGAGCTGGGCTCGCCGTCGAGGTCGGTGAGCCGCTCGGCCTCGCCGCCGTCCAGCGGCAGGCGGTAGATCTGCGGCTTCTTGTCGCGGCGGGTCGAGACGAACGCGATCGTCGTCCCGTCCGGGTCCCAGACCGCCCCGAAGTTCTTGTGCTCTCCCTGCGTCAGCCGGCGCGGCGCGCCGCCTCCCGTCGGGATCAGCCACAGGTGCGACTGGTACTCGTCCTTCTCCCGGTCGATCGTCTTGATCTCGTACACGGCGCGCGTTCCGTCGGGCGAGGGCGAGACCGCGTCGAGGAACTGGATGTCGAACAGGGTTTCGGGGGTCACGGGGCGCTTCGGCATGAATGGCTCCTATTTCTGCCCGGACTGGAAGCGGCGCAGCTGGTCGGTCAGGTAGTTGTTTCCCGGCTCCATCGCGAGGGCGCGCGACTCCACCTCCACCGCCTTGTCGGCGTGTCCCATCCGGAAATGCACCTCGGCCAGGGTATCGAGGATGCCCGTGTTCTTCGGCTCCAGGTCGACGGCGCGTTGGGCCGCCTGGAGCGCCTGATCCAGGTAGACGTCGTTGGTGGCGCAGGTCCAGGCGAGTCCGTTCAGGTTCGACGCGTCGTTCTCGCCGCGGTCCAGGGCGCGCTGGAGCGCTTCCCCGACGCGTTCGCGCTCGATCCGGGCCAGCTCCTTCTTCCCTTTCTTGTCGTACATCTCGGCGAAGCGAAGGTGCGCCTCGGCCAGCCGCTGCGCCTCGAGGATGCCAAAGACCCGCACCAGCTCCTTGATCGGCTCCTTCGCGTCCTCGACGCGCAGGTCCACGTAGCGCTCGCGGTACTCGGGGAACTCGTCGCTGGGGCGGACGACCAGGATCGCGGCGGACTGCTGGCCGCGCTTGTCGCCCCCGGCGGCCTGCGCCACGGCGAGGCAGTCGATGAGGCGCCCTGCGAGCGGCTGGCCTGCCGTCTCGGCGAACGTCCGTGCGAGCGCGGCGACCGTCTCCTCGCC
>DASSLZ010000185.1:0-6064 GCA_035689165.1 Candidatus Eiseniibacteriota bacterium
TCCGCCGATTCCAAAGATCTCTCCGTCGCGAACCGAGAGCGTGACGTCCTCGACCGGCTCGCCGGGCATCGCGACGCGCAGCCCCTCCAGGGCGAGCGTCACGGCCGCGCCCTCGACGGGACCCCGCCGGTGTGCCACGGCCATCGCGGGGCGGCCCACCATCAGCTCCGCGATCCGCACGACCGACGTCGAATGCGGATCGGGCGTTCCGACCACCTCGCCGTCGCGCAGCACCGTCATCCGGTCCGCCACCGCCTTCACCTCGTCCAGACGGTGCGTGATGAAGAGCACGGCGATCCCCGCGTCGGCGAAGGCGCGCATCGATTGGAGCAGACGCGCGGCCTCGGTCTCGGTCAGCACGGCGGTCGGCTCGTCGAAGATCAGGAGGCGGAGCGCCTGCTTGTCCACCTCGCGCGCGATCTCGAGGAACTGCATGTGTCCGACCGGAAGGCCGGCGACAGGCAGCCACTCGTCGATCGAAAGGCCGACCCGGTCCAGCGCGCGCCGCGCGTCGGCGCGCATCGCCGCGATGTCCAGCCGTTCCAGGCCGCGCCCCGCGATGCGCGAGAGGAGGTTCCTGCGCGTGGGCTCCCGGTTCAGCTTGATGTTCTCGGCCACGCGGAACCCCGGGAGGAGCATGAACTCCTGGTGCACCATCCCCAGTCCCGCCGCCATCGCCTCGGCGGGCGTGGTCAAGCGAACGGGGGCGCCGTCCAGAAGAACGTCGCCCCCGTAGCCGCCGGTCTCGTGGATCACCGGCATGCCGAACAGGATGTTCATCAGGGTGGACTTGCCCGCGCCGTTTTCGCCGACCAGCGCGTGGATCTCCCCGACCCCGACCGACAGGGAGATCCCCTTCAGGACCCGGTTTCCCCCGTACTCCTTGGTGATGTCGCGGAGCTCGAGGACCGGTCCGCCCGGCCCCTGGCGGCCGCCGGGGAAGCCGCCGGGCCTAGTAGTAGATGTTGTCGACAAGGAAGAGGTAGGAGTTGCCCTTCTTCTCGTCGTACTTGGACAGCGTGATCGCGTGTCCCGCGGCCAGGCTCTCCATGTACTTCTTCACCGTCGCGGGGTCCTTGTAGTCCGCCTTGCCCATCTGGGCGTCGACCAGGAGATCGGTCATGGCGCGGATCGAGAGCATTACTTCGGGAACGGGCCACGTGGAGAAGTGGCCGGTCATGTGGTGCTCGGCGATGATCTTCCGGTTCTGGGCGCTGATGTACTCCATGTCCCCCGCCTTGTTCGCGGGGATCGCGATTCCGAGCGCCGTGGGGTAGCCGTGCGTCGGGCTGGGGCAGCACTGCTCGGGGATGTAGCCGCCGTTCATGACGACCGACTTGATCATCGGGTCCATCATGCCGCAGTTCGTGGAGAAGAACGCCGTCTTTTGCCCGTACTGCTTCAGCTCGCGGGGAACGTCCTCCATCACGAACTGCTGGGTGGCGTTCAGGCCCCCTTCGCCCATCGGGTCGGGCGCCGTGACGAAGTGCATCTTGATGCCGTTCTGGGCGCAGGTCGTCTTCATGATGTCGAAGCGGCGCGCGATCAGCTCCTGCGACATGTGGCGGGGGAAGGAGTAGTGGACGAAGTCGGTCACGCCCATCTTCTTCGCGACGCCGACGATGGTGCGGCCGCGGGCCAGCTCGTCGGGCTGGACGCAGATGTCCACCTCGTTGTTCACGATGGCCGGATCGTCCTGCGGCGTGACGAACGCGACCTTGATGTCCGGCCGCTTCTCCCGGATCTTGCGCAGCCCCGGGATGGCGCCCGGCACGGCCTGGCCCATGACGATCACCTTCACGTCGGGATCGGAGGCCAGCCCCACGAGCTGCGCGATGACCGTCTCCTGCTCCTGCATGAAGTTGTCCGGATAGGTCACATGCTTCACATGATCGGCGCCGTACTTGGCCACGACCATCTGACCCGCGCGGAACTCGTCCTCACCCTGGGAGACGGTGCCCGTCATGATCCCGATCTTGAACGGAATGGCCACCTGGGGCGTCGCGACGGCGGGCACGGCCGAGACGGCCGGCGTGCTCCCGCTCTTCTGACATCCGACAAGCCCGAAAAGAAGGAGCCCGGAGGCCAGGGAGAGCGCGGTCCTCAGGGGAGTGAACGAGCGGTGCGGCATGATGGCAGCCTCCGTGTGATGGGACCTACGCTTCGACCCGCGGCATCGTGAGCTCCGGGAGCCTGGATTCGATCTGCCCCCTGGCTTGCTCCAGCCAGGGTGGGAGCACGAGCGTCTCGCCGAGGTGTCCCGGGTCCTCGTCCACGGCGAACCCGGGCCCGTCCGTCGCCAGCTCGAACAGCACTCCGCCCGGCTCGCGGAAGTAGACCGACCGGAACCAGAAGCGGTCGATGACCGGCGTCGCCTGCGCGCCGGCCTCTTCGACCTGGGAACGCATGGCCATCTGCCGCTCGTCGTCGGGTACGCGCCACGCCAGGTGGTGCACGCTGCCGACGCCCCACATCCCGCGCTTCGCCTCGGGCGTCTCGCGCACGTCCACCGAGCCGGCCGCGTCGGCAAAGCCGTAGCGCGTCCAGCCGTTCTCGGTCGCGAGCGCCCGAAGCCCCATCGCTTCCGTCAGGAACGCGGCGGTCGAGGCCGCTTCGCGCTCCCAGAGCCGCGCGCCGTGGAGGCCGCGGATCTGCCGCTCGCCGGGGACCGAGCTCTCCGCCCACGCCTCGAAATCGCGCGGCGCGGGGTCCTCGATGAGCGCGACGCGCAGGCCGTGCGGGTCGCTCAGGGGAAGCGCGCGCTGCCCGAAGCGGACTTCGATCGGATCGGCCGCGACGCCATAGCGCTCCAGGCGCTCCGCCCACCAGTCCAGGCTTCCGCGCGGCGCCTCCAGCGACACCTCCACCGCCAGGCCGTGGCCCATGCGCGGGGGCGCCATCTCCGACCAGGGGAAGAACGTGAGGTCGCTCCCCGGGTGTCCCGCGGCATCGGCGTAGAAGAGGTGGTAGGTGCCGGGATCGTCCTGGTTCACGCTCCGCTTCACCAGGCGCATCCCGAGCACGCCCGCGTAGAAGTCGAGGTTCTCCTGCGCCGGCCCGGCGATGGCCGTGATGTGGTGCAGCCCATGGACCCGCTCCATGGGTTGATGGTGAGGGCGCGCGCGGCGCGGCGCAAGCGTTTCGGAGGGCCGCGCGTCTTCGGGTACTATGCGGCCGATGCCCTTCTTCCTCCTGACGGCGGCCTTCCTCGAGGGCTTCGCGGTCACCCTGATCCAGGGCTTCCTCCCGCTCTACCTCCGGCAGTCCCTGGGGGAGCGGAGCTTCGCGGTGCTGAGCCTGGTGCTCGCGATCCCGGCCCTCGGCACCGCGGTCGCGAGCAACTTCTGGGGCGGCCTCTCCGACGTCACGGGGCGCATGAAGCCGATCATCCTGGTCGGCGCGGCGGGATACGTCATCGCTCTCCTCGGAATCCCCGCGGTCCGCCATGGGCTGGGCGTCGTCGCCTGGATCGGCCTCGCGTCGCTCCTCTACGGGACGCTCGCGCCCACGGCCAAGGCGTACGCGACCCTCGTCCTCCCGGAGCGCCGGGAGCAGGGAATCACCTACGTGCTCCTCGCCTATTCCAGCGGCTGGCTCGCCGGGTCCTTCGGCGGCGGCGGCCTGGTCGAGGGCGGCCTCGGTCCGGGGCTTCGGGCGGCGATGTGGACCTGCGCCGGCCTCACCGGCTTGAACGCGCTGCTTGCGTCCCGTTTCCTTCCCGACATGCACCGTCCTCGGGCGCCCGCGCCCGAGCGGCGCGGATGGGCCGCGGGCGTGGCCGCCGACCTCGCAGCGCTCTACGGCAATCCGCGCCTCTTCCAGCTCTGCGTCATCGCGTTCTTCTGCGTGGCGGGGAACTACCTCATGTGGGGCTTCTTCACGGTGTTCCTGGTCGAGCGCCTCCACGCTTCGCTCCACGTGGTCCGCTACGCGCTGGCCATTTCCAGCGTGCTCGGCGTGGCCGGGCTCCCGTTCATTCCGCCCCTCGTGCGGCGCTTCGGCGGCGCGCGCATGCTGGCCGTGGGGATCACGCTCTACCTGCTCATGTATTCGGCGATGGGGGTGACCCGGGATCCGATCGTGGCGGCGATCCTCTACGCGGCGCCGCTCTACGGCCTGGTGCACGTGAGCGCGAACACACTGGCCGCCGAGGTCGCGAGCGTGTCGCAGCGGGGCGGCGGCCTCGGGGTGCTGCAGGGCGCCTACTCCATCGCCACGATCGTGGGGCCGCTGACGGGAGGTCTGATCGCGGACCGGAAGGGGCTGGCCTCGATCCCCTGGGTCGCCTTCGCCTTCATTCTGGCCGCCTGCCCCCTCGCATGGCTCGCAACGCGAAGAAATGCGCGTTGATCCGGTGTAAGAGCGGGTGCTATGCTTTTCCTTCGGCTGGTCGGAGCGGCCCGGCTGTAGCGGCCGAACCGGCCAACACCCCCAGGAGATAAGGACTTAGCATCGATGCTTCCGCGCCGCGCGGTGATCGCCGCGCTCACCCTGGCTCTTCTCGCATTTCCCCTCGCGGGCTCCGCCCGTACCGAACTTCCCCAGCCCCCAAAAGCTCCCGTGGCCGACAAGCCCGGGGAGTCGAAGGCCGTGAAGAAGCTGGAATGGCTGGCGTTCGACGCCGCCGCCGACAAGGCGGCCCGGCAGAACAAGCACCTGATCGTCGACGTCTACACCACCTGGTGCGGATGGTGCCGCGTGATGGAGCGGGAGACCTACGGGAACCCGGAAGTCGCGAACTATCTCACCGACAATTTCGTCCTCGCCAAGGTGAACGGCGAATCGCCGAACAAGCTCCACTGGCACGGTGAGGAGCTCTCCGAGCGCCAGTTCGCGCGCAAGGTCGGCGTGACCGGATATCCGGCCACCTACTTCATGAAGCCTGACGCCGAGATGCTCGGCGGCGTTCCCGGCTTTATCCGCCCTCCCGACTTCATGGTGTACTCCCGCTACGTCGCGACCCGCTGGTATCAGAGGGGCGGGATCAAGGATTACGTGGATTCGCTGCGCACCGCGGCGCAGTAGACCGGCCTCCGACACACCCCCGATCCATCGCAAATTGCACGGCCCGCCGCCGGGCCGATGCGGCCGGACCTCGTGTTCCGGCCCGGCACGTCGCTTGCCTCATCCAGGCGGGTTCCCCGCCATGACTCCGTCGTTCAACGCAGGAGGTTCTCGATGAGGTCTCACCGCATCCGGATGCCGCTCGCAGCCGTCGCGTGCGCCGGCGTCCTGTTCCTCGCCGGCTGCTCCGGCAACAACCCCGTGAATCCGAACGGATTCACCCTGGCTGACGCCGACGACATCGCCGCCCAGGCGGGAGTGGCCGCCGCGGCCGGCGTGGTGACCAACATGAGCGCGGCCGACGGCGCCTCGGGCGGCGTCTCGGGGTCCGCCGCACCGCGGTTCACGCCCCTGCGAGCCGGCTCGTTCGCGCAGGCGGAAACGACGTTCACGGTGGGAGCCATCACGTACACGCTCGGCGTCACGTTCTACGACGCCGACGGGAACGCGCTCTCCGGCTACGGTCCGCTCGCGCACCGCATGCTGGTCACCACGCGCGCGACCGGCGCGGTCGCAAGCCAGCAGTTCAACGCTTCGCTGGGGCACGCGGGATCGCTGGACGTGAGCGGCCTTGAAGCCTCCCTGGATACCCTGGTCATGAACGGCGCGTGCAGCGACTCGGTGGACGCTTCGTTCACGTCGCTGGATGGCACGCGGACGCGGTACTTCATCTGGCGGAGCGGGGCGGTGCTCACCGACGCGGCGCTGCTCAAGAACCGCCAGGCGAACCCCTATCCGCTGAGCGGCACGCTCTCCTACGTGGTCCATGCCGTCCGCTACCGGTCGAACCAGTTCGCGGAGGTCGAGAAGACCTGGGATGCCACCGTCGTCATCGTCTTCGACGGCACCGCGACGCCGGAGCTGACCGTGAATGGCGCGTTCCATTATCGGCTGAACCTCGTGACCGGTGCGGTGGTGCGCGCGGTCGCCTGACCCTCAAGCAAAACACGAAACGGCCGGCAGAGCACTTCGCTCCAGCCGGCCGTCTGTGTTTGAGCCC
>DASSLZ010000186.1:0-2262 GCA_035689165.1 Candidatus Eiseniibacteriota bacterium
GTCAATCCATTGCAGCAGCACAGGCTTAAGCAGGGAGTCATTGGTTCGAGTCCAACACGGCCCACCATCTGTGTCCTGAGACCGCGTAGCTCCCGACATCCGGGTCGAGATGGATCCCGAATCCTGGCGTGCAGGAAAGGACCCGCAGCTGGAGGCGGCGGTTCGAGCTGCGCTCGCAGCTTTGAGATCGTTCAAGAAGCGGCCCTGGAAGCGTCCGCCGTATCCCGTTCACCCGTAGCGGTCGAGCGGCCCCATGCTACTGTGCTGTGATGACGCAGCGCCGCATGGTTCGCTTGCAAATGCGAACCCTCGGCAACCCTGCCGACACGTCCTCGCTGCTCCATCGTCTCCACAATCTCCGCCCAGACAGTCGCCGGCGTTGGGGCCGCATGAGAGTGCATCAGATGATTTGCCATCTTGCCGACTCGACGCGCTTCGCGCTGGGCCAGCTCACGGTCAGCGCCCATACGCCGTGGTGGGCGCGGACGATCCTCAAGTGGGTCGCACTGGCGATACCGGTGCCTTGGCCCCCTGGAATCCCGACAATACCTGAGCTGGATCAGGTGCGTGGGGCGGGAACGAAGCCGACGGATTTCGCGCGGGACGTGACGGAGCTGCAAGCGCTGGTGGAGCGTATGGCCGCGCCCGATGCCGATATCGAGGGGCGCGTGCACCCTCTATTCGGACGCCTCTCCAGAGCGGAGTGGTTGCGGTGGGGATACCTCCACGTGGATCACCACCTGAGACAGTTCGGAGCCTAGAGGCCGGGGGCTACGCCGCGACCGGTGCGGCGACGTGACCGAGAAGACGCTCGCCGCCGCGCTGGCGAAAGACCTCCAGCGCCTGCGCCCGTCCCGCTTCGGCGTCCGCGAGGATCTTCTGGAACTCGGGGGTGTCGCGCACGGCATCGAACGCCGCGCCCCTCGCCAGCCGCTCCGGCGGGAAGTACCCCTTGGCGACCGAGCGTCGAAGAAGATCGAGCCCGATCCCGGGATCTCCCGCATCGCAGAACAGGAGCCCCTCCTGGAACATCGCTTCGGGGTCCTCCAGAACCTTCAGCCCTTGCACCCTGGCGCGCCAGTCCGCCATCTCGGCGGGTCGCCGCTCGAGCCACGCTCGGATGAAATCGGCGTACACGTGGAAGACCGGGACCTGGTTTTCCCTGGGGATCGCGCGCAGCTCCCGGAGCGCCTCGTCCCGGCGGCCCACGATCCCAAGAATCATCACGCGCGTCACCTCTTGTCCGCGTTCCACGTCAACCCAACGGCCCGCGGCAAGGTCGCGCTCCATCGTGCCGTCCATCATGAGCGTGCCCGGGAGGCTCGTCACAATGTTCGGGTCGAGCCGCCGCGCCTCGAGGTGCGCGAGCACCGACTGCTCGTAAAGACCACAATAACGGAAGGCATGGACCAGGCCGGCGAACAGCTCGGGGTCGTTCCCGTGACGGTTCGCCTCGTCCAGGAGACGTGAGAGCGCGGCGAGGGAGCGGCCATCGTCCGCCTCCAGGGCCGCGTAGTACTTGTGCGCCACCGAAAGCCGCGGGTTCAGCTCGAGCGCGCGGCGAAGCGCTTCGTCGGCACGCTCTTCGCTCTCTTCGGGGCCTCCCAGAAACTTGCCGACGACGCGATACGCGCGGCCGAGCTGGGCCCAGGCCGGGGCGAAGCGCGGATCCAGCGCCACGCACCTCTCGTACAGTTTCAGGGCCTCAGGGAGCTTCTGGATATCGCCGGCGATGGCATTGGCCTGGAGGTAGAGCGAATACGCGCGGGCATCCTGGGGCGCGTCCGGCGTCGGTGCCTGGCCGTGGAGCGGCAACGCGAGCGCGTCCACGACGCGCCGGGCGATACTATCCTGTAAAAGGAAGAGATCGCCCAGGGAGGAGATCACGGCGTGCGAGGTGAGGAGCGTGCCGCCCGGAGCCTCGACGAGCTGGACGGTGACGCGGAGCTGCTCGCCGGAGCGGAAAAGGGTCCCCATCACCACCCGATCCACGCCGGCGGCGGTCGCGATGTCCTTGAGATCGGGCGCATCGGTGGCGAAGCGGGCCGCGGTCGTGGTGGATCGCACGACGAGGGAGCTGAACGCGGTGAGCGACGTCGCGATCGCGTCCGGCAGGCTGAACGCGAGGAAGTCGGTTTCCGGATCGGGTCTCAAGACCCGGAAAGGAAGAACCACGAGGCGCATGAGGGTCCGCGCCAGGCGGGGCGTCTCGTCGCCAGCGGCGGCGTCGACCTGACGAAGCTCCTCGGCCATGGCGTCGGC
>DASSLZ010000187.1:0-3821 GCA_035689165.1 Candidatus Eiseniibacteriota bacterium
GCCTCGTCGGTGATGATCCAGAGGTCGTGCTTCATCGCCAGCTCGACCACGGCGTCGATCTCGGCCGCGGTGTAGGCGGTGCCGGTGGGATTGGAGGGCGCGCAGAGCAGGATGCCGCGCGTCTTGGGACCGATCGCCCGCTCGATCGCTTCGACCGGCGGCAGGTGATAGCCGGTGCGCCCGTCGCAGGGGATCGGCTTCACGCCGACGCCCGCCACGAGGGCCATGGTCGCGTAGTTCGTGTAGAACGGCTCGAAGATGATGACCTCTTCGCCCGGCTCGAAGAGCGCCCAGAACGCGAACTGGAGCGCCTCGCTCCCGCCTACGGTCGTGAGCACCTCGGCGGGAGAGACGTCGAGCCCGACGCTCTTGTAGTAGCGCGACATCCCCTCGCGGAACTCGGGGATGCCGGGCGAAGGGGCGTACGGCACGTACTTGCCCGGATAGTTCCGGATCCGCTCCATCACGATCTCCGGCGTCGGGAGATCGGGCTGCCCGATATTGAGCTGATAGACCTTCACGCCCTGGCGCGCCGCCTCCTCCGCGTACGGCGCGAGCCGGCGGATGGGGGAAGCCTGCGCGTCGCGGCCCCGTGTCGAGATCTTCATTTCCTTCCTCCTCGTTTCGTCTGCCGAGCGCCCGCGCGCGCCTTGGGTTGGCTTCGCCTGCTCTTCGACCCTTCGCCGGCCGCGCCGCCGCTCCCCTGGAGGAGCGCAGCGATCAGCGTTGCCGTCTGTTCCAGATCGCTCACGTGCACCAGCGATCCGACGCCTCCCGTCCGGCGCGCGGGAATCGCGAGGACCGCGGTCGGGACGCCGCTTCGGGCCGCTCGCACCGCGCGCGCGTCGCTTCCCTCACCCTCGCGGATCAGGTACTGGAGCGGGATCCGCGCGGCGCGCGCCGCCTTGCGGACGCGCTCGAGCATCTCCGGGTGGGCGAGGAATCCCTGTTCCTTGAGCGCGACGCAGGGCCCCTTGCCGAGCGAGAAGCCGCTTGTCTCCTTGGGCTCGCCGAGGTGCGCCACGTCCACCACGATCGCCATCTCGGGATCGATCCCGAACGTGCCGGTCGTGGCGCCGCGGGCGCCCAGGTCCGATTGCGCCGTGAAGACCGCATGCACATCGTAGCGCACCCGCCGGGCGCGCGTGAGGGCGTGGACCAGCGCGGCGCAGCCGGCACGGTCGTCGAGATTGGCGGAGCACCAGTAGTCCCCGAGGCGCGAGGGGCGGTCGTCGATCGCGGCGACGTCGCCCACGTCGAGCGGGCGGCTCCCGTTCGCGCGCGTCGCGCGGCGCGAGGCGGACCGGCCGACGCCGGTCTCGACCAGGAGCTGATCCATCTCGGGATCGGCGCCCTCCTTCCGGTCCCAGCTCACGATCGCGGCGCGGCCGTCCTCGAAACGGAGCGGCGCGCCCACCAGCTCGGCCGGCCTCCGGCCCCCCAGGATCGACAGGCGCGCCTGTCCCGTCTCGCCGTCCAGCCGCGTGACGATGATGCCGGGGGCGTCCATGTGCGCGGCGAGCAAAAGCCGCGGCCCCTCGCCGGCGCGATGGAGATGCAGGTTTCCGGTCGCGTCCTCCTCCCAGGTTCCGGCGCCGCGCAACTGGCGCCGCAACACGGCGCGCACCGCGGCTTCCCGGCCCGGGGGTCCATAGGCTTCGAGAAGCGGCCGGAGCAGGGAATCCATAGCCGTGGTGGCCTTGGTGGCCCTGGCGGATCTCGGGGAAGCGGGGCTCATGATTCCGACCACTCCTTTCCAATCGCGCGCAGCGCGTGCCAGACGAGCTCCACGGTGCGCCGGGCGTCGCGCACGTCGAGGTATGCCGCGGGGGCGTGGATGTACCGGCAGGGAACCGACACCACCGCCGAGGGAACGCCGGCGCCCGAGAGCGCGATTCTCCCCGCGTCGGTGCCGCCGACGCCGGGCCGTTTCCACTGGGTGGGGATGCGCCGTTCCGCCGCCGTCCGGCGGAGCAGGTCGACGAGCCGCGCGTCGGCCATGAGGCTCCGGTCGTGCACCGTCAGCGTGGGACCTCCCCCCATGCGCGGGGCGCTCTCCTCCGGGCCGGCGCCGGGCATCTCGCCGGAGGCCGTTCCTTCGAGGACGATCGCCAGATCGGGGGCGACGCGGCGCGCGGCGGCGGTGGCGCCGCGCAGGCCGACCTCCTCCTGGACCGACCAGACCGCCGTGACCGGCACCGGCGGGCGCTCCTGGACCAGACTCGCCAGCACCGCGCACCCCGCGCGATCGTCGAACGCCTTTCCCTTGCGTACCGAGCCCCAGGCTTCGTAGGTCGTGTCGAACACGGCGGTGTCGCCGATCGCGACGTGGCGCAGCGCGTCCTCGCGCGAGGAGGCGCCGATGTCGATGTAGAGGTCGTCGGCGGCGATGACCTTCTCCTCCTCGTTGTGCGACACGAGGTGGGGCGGCAGGATCCCGGTCACGCCGCGCACGCCCGAGCTGCCCACGCGGAAGACCTGTCCTACGAGGATGCGAGGGTCGATCCCGCCCGCGCGGCGGAAGCGGAGCCGTCCCTCCTTCTCGATCGCGGTGATCATGAAGCCCACTTCATCCATGTGGGCGCAGAGCATCACGTGGGGCGGCCGTCCCTTGCGGGCCGTGCCGTTGGGCCGCGCGTTCCCGTTCCGGGCGCCCGGTCCCTCGAGCCCGATGGTCGCGACCAGGCTCCCCATCGCGTCCACCTGGAGCGTGTCCACCCGCTCGCGCACGGCGGCCGCCACGATCTCGCGCACGCGATGCTCGTCGCCGCTCACGCCGGCGGCGTTGGAGAGCGATTCCAGCAGGTCTTCACGGAAGGCCGGGGCACCGCCGCGGGAGCCCCCGCGCGCCGCGCCCCGGGCGCGCCGCGAAGCGCTCGCGCTCACTTGAGCACCTCGGTCACGCTCCAGTCCGCCGGCAGCCCGGCGAGGTAGCCGGCCAGGAGCCGCGCGCACGCGTCCACGTCGCGAGGCTCCACCGTCTCCACGCCGCTGTGCATGTAGCGGCAGGGAATGCCGAGCACCGCGGTGGGAATTCCCTCCCGCGCGATCTGGATGTCCATGGCGTCGGTGCCCGACGACGCGGGGTAGGCCTCGACGTGATAGGGGATCTTGAGCGAGCGGGCCGTGGCGCGGAGCCCCTCGAAAACGCGCGGATGCACGTTCGACCCGACGGTGAGTCCGGGCCCGCCCCCGAGGGGAATCGTGTCGGCCTCCCGCGCGCCCAGCATGTCGCCGTGGCTCACGTCGATCGCGATCCCCAGCTTCGGGTCCACGCGCTCGGTCGCGGTGCGCGCGCCCAGGAACACGGTGCCGAACTCCTCTTCGATCGTGGCCACGCCCACCACGTCCCACTCCGGGCGGCGGTCGCGCAGGAGCTCGAGCGTCCGGATCACGACGACGACGCCCGCGCGGTCATCCATGCCGGGAGAGGCGATCCTGCCGTTCAGCAGATCCACCGGCGGCTGGCGCAGCGTGACCATGGTGCCGATCGGGACGCGCCGCCGTACCTCGGCCTCGGGGCGTCCCGTGTCGAGGTAGAGCTCGTGCAGGGGCACCACCTTCTCCGACTCACCCCGCGCCTGGAGATGGGGCGGCTTGGTTCCGAAGAGCGCCGGCATGGGCGGCTTCGCGTGCACCATCACTTCCTTGCCGGGGAGCGTGCGCGGATCGAAGCCCCCCACCGACGTGACGCGAAGGAAGCCCCCCTTCTCGATCCGCTTCACGAGGAAGCCGATCCGGTCCATGTGCGCCGCGAGCATCGCGCGCGGCCGGGGGGCTTGGCCCGAACCGTCGATCCACCCGTAGAGGTTCCCGATCGG
>DASSLZ010000188.1:0-3210 GCA_035689165.1 Candidatus Eiseniibacteriota bacterium
GAAGTCCCAGCCGGGAAGGAAGGGGCCGGGAAGCTCGGGCGAGCGGCGGTACATGGTCACGCCCGGCTTGACGAAGGGGCGCTCATATTCGGGAATCTCGCGATCCTCGAACGCCACGCCCGTGTCGATGATGGCGAGCACGACGTCGGGGTGTCCGGTCACCACGTCCCAGGCGTCATAGGCGTGCACCGCGCGCAGATTCCAGGCGAGATCGAAATGCGCGATGGTCGTGTCGTTGGGCGTGAAGAAGCCCCGGGCGTACAGGTTCGGCGCCGCGTAGTCCACGTCGGAGCGCGCGCTCCAGTGGTCGATCATGTCCTCGACGGTCTGGCCGGGGGCGAGCTTGATCTTGACGAGGCCGTCCGGCGTCACGTCGCCGGCCACCTGGGCGCCCTCGGACGCGGCCGCCGCCTTCCGCTGCGCGGCCGTGACGGAGCCCTTGAATTGGACGAGCAGCTCGCCGGGGACGTATCCGGGCTGGCGAAATCCGGGCTCCAGCCCTACCGGGATCTCCCAGAGCCACGATTGCGCGCGAGCGGGGCTCGGGGAGAGCACGGAGAGCGCCGCGAGCGCCAGGGCGCCGATCGAAAGGCCGTTCGAAATCCACCGGAACCGGATCATGCGTCCTCCGCGGAAGGTCGGGGCGCGTTGCGGGCCCGCTGCGGTGTGCGATCCGGGGGGACGGCGGCACTCGTGGCGGTGCGAGATGTCCTATAAGTCTAGCATACGCACGAGGCCGGACGGCGGGACCGGAAAAGGCTAGGCGAGCCGTTCCCCCGACTCGGGATCGAAGAGAACGGCGCGGGAGGGATCGGGGCGTAGCCGTACGGACGCCCCCGGCGCCGGGGCGGCTTCGGACGGGGGGATCCGGATCACCACCGCTCCCCAGTCCCCGCTCGCGTGGAGCAGCGACTCGCCGCCCAGGTGCTCCACCCGCTCGACACGCGCCGGCATGTCCCCGCCCGAGAGCGCGACCCCTTCGGGGCGAAGGCCGAGCAGGGCGCGCCCGATCCGCGGGCGCGCGGCCGCGCCCAGCTCCAGGCGCCAGCCGCTCGCCTGGAACGCGGCGCCGCCGGCGCCGCTCACCACCTCGCCCTCGATCAGGTTGATCGGCGGCTCTCCTACGAAGCGCGCGACGAAGAGGTCGCGCGGGTCGCGATAGACCGACTGCGGCGCTCCGATCTGCCGGACCTGCCCCGCCCGCATGACGGCGACCTGATCGCCCAAGGACAGCGCCTCCTTCTGATCGTGCGTGACGTAGATCGACGTGGTGCGCGTGAGCCGGTGGAGGCGCGCCAGCTCTTCGCGGAGCTCCTGGCGGAGCTGGGCGTCCAGGCTGGAGAGCGGCTCGTCGAAGAGGTAGAGCCGGGGGCGGCGCACCAGCGCGCGGCCCACCGCGACCCGCTGGCGCTCGCCGCCGGAGAGCTCGCGGGGGCGCTTCTGGAGATAGCGCGTGAGCCCCAGCGTCTCCGCGGCCTCCTTCACCCGGCGATCGGTCTCGCCCTGCGGCGTCTTCCGCGCGCGGAGTCCCAGCCCCATGTTCTCGGCGACCGTCATGTGCGGGTAGAGCGCGAGCCCCTGGAACACCATCGCCACGTCGCGATCCTTGGGCTCCTTGCCCGTGACGTCCTCCCCGTCCATGCGGATCGAGCCGGAGGTAGGCGTTTCGAGCCCGGCGATGAGGCGGAGGAGGCTGGATTTGCCGCACCCGGAGGGACCGAGAATCGCGAGGAACGCGCCGTCGTCGAGCGCGAGATCGACGCCGTCCACGGCGCGCGTGCCGTTGGGATAGGTCAGCGTGAGCGCGGCGAGCGTGAGGGAAGCCATGCGCGGCTACGGTAGCAGGCGATGGGGGCCGGTGCTAGGATGTCCGCATTCCCCCGGTCTCTTCGAGGAGGCTTTCGTGAATCGGTTCCCGATCGCGTTTGCCCAGACCGTGGCGTTCGCCGCGGCCACCGGCTCCATGGCCTGGCAGATCCTCCGTATCCTCATCCATCGCGGCGCCATCCTGAGTCCCGTCGTCATCGCGCTGCTCATCGCGGGGGCATTCGCGGCGGGCGGGCTGCTTTTCGCCCTCGTGCTGATTCCCCTACGGAAGCGCCTTGCGGCCCATGGCGAGCCGGGGCGCTATCCCACACCGCTTCTCCTATTGCAGATCGGGATCTCCACGGTTTGGGCCCTGGCATGGACGTTCCCGGGATTCCAGCTCGTCGGCCGTGGCGGCACGGATGTGTTCTGGGGATTGCTCTGTTTTTCGATGGGAGGGTTTACCGGGGTGCTCTTCTACCTGCCGGCAGGATGGCACCGCACCCCTGTCTGATCGCGCTCCAGCGGTCCTCTCACGGCTAGATCTTCCGCGAGTCGTACGCCCAGTGGAGCAGCGCCTGGCGCTGCCGGGGACGGCACGAGATGTCCCCGCGGCGGCAGTTCTTCTCGATCTGCGCCACGTGCCGGCGCACCGCGCGCCAGCGCTGGATCTGCCGCTCGTCGTCGGGACACCGGCGCCCGGAGTAGTAGCGGCAGTACCACTGGAACCAGCCGCGCGGATCCTCGCGGTAGATCCATCCCTTCTTCCGCCACACCGAGAGCGGCTGCGACGCGTTCACGCCGAAGTAATTGAGCGAGGGGTCGTGCCGCTCGGGACAGAGCTTCGCGAACCGGAACCAGTCGGCGGGAAATTCCTCGCGGCAGTCGGTCATGTAGCGCCCGCCGAAGACGCCGAGCCGAAGAAGCTGCTTGGGGGTCAGCTCCGGGCGGAAGTCGGGATGAAAGTGCCGCCCCATCGGCTCGGTGCGGCGGTAGACGTAGCCGCGCTGCATCCGGTCGTTCACGACGATCCGCGCGTCGAGGCTCACGTCAGAAGCTGAGGAGCGCGTAGCCGCCGTTCTGGTACTTCATCAGGACGATCAGCGCGTCGCTCGCGATCTTCACCTCGCGCGCGATCGCGCGCGGGTCGCGGTCCTCGAACGCGAGATTCTGCCCGCACCGGGCGTTCCGGAGCGGAATGCCGGAGGCCGCGAGCGCATTCAGCTCGGATCCCGCCATGTCGAGCGCGGGGAGGATCTGCGTCGGCTTGTCCGCGCCGCGCGTAGCGTCGTAGATCGCCTTGTAGATGTGGGTCTTCTCCGGCGGAACGACGGCGTTCGGGATCGTGACGTAGCCGCTCGCCTCGGGCACGGCGGGGGACTTGGCGGCCGGCCAGCGCGCCGC
>DASSLZ010000189.1:0-10022 GCA_035689165.1 Candidatus Eiseniibacteriota bacterium
GTCATCGGGACCGAGATGACGGCCCGAGGCACGCTGCCCAGCTGGATCGAGATGAACGGCCCGCGCCACGTGTCGGCCCGGTACCAGCCGGTCTGATCGGCGAGATACCACGAGTCGTTGTAGCGGTACAGGTCGTAGCTCGCGTTGCCGCGGACGTAGTCGATGTCGGTGCCCGGGATCATGTCGTAGTTCGGCTCGGCAGTGAAGGTCCGTCCCGAGTTCCAGTAGCGGACCGTCTGATAGCGATCGCGGTCGCGGTAGCGGTCGCTGTCCCGGTATCGGTCGCTGTCGCGATCGTCGTCGTCGGTAGACGAGACGCTCCAGTCGTGGCGATAGCGCGACGGAATGGTGAGGACCTCACGCGGAACGGCGGATGCCCGGATCGAGAGGAACGGCCCGCGCCACGACGTGGAGCGATACCAAACACCGCCGTCCACCAGGTACCAGGTGCCGTGCAGGCGATAGAGGTCGAGGTCGGCGGCCTGGCGCGCGTACGTGACCGAGCTGTTGGGAATGACGCCCATCGCCGGCTTGGTCGAGAACGTGCGTCCCGAAGCCCAGTAGCCCTCGGGCAGATTCCGGTACCGCGGATCGCGGCGGTCCACCCGGACCGACACCCAGTTGCGCCGGTACTCCGATGGGACGGTCGAGATCTCATAGGGAAGAACGGCAACGTCCATCGAGGCCCAGGGCCCACGCCACGAGCCGGCCCGGTACCAGCGGCCCTGATCGTTCAGGTACCACGAACCTTCGAACTGGTAGACGTCGTAGTCGGACGCGTCGCGGATGTAATACACGTCGGTGTCGCCGACGCGCCGCATCCGGGGCTGGGACGAGAAATGGTAGTTGCTGTAGCCGGCTTCATAGTCGTCGCGGTAGGCGACATCGGAACGCGTCGAGGAGCACCCCGAGAGCGAGATGGCCGGAAGCGACACCAGGAGCGTCACCCCCAGAGTCCAGATTGCAGATCGGTTCATGGGAGTATTTCCTCCCCGCGAGGCCTTCCCCGGCAGGGGTGCGGCGCGCGGTTGTAGGTATGCCGGGTGCGGCCGGCGATATCTACAATCGCCGAGCGCAAGTGGACTCTCATCCTGGCGGTTTTCACGCCCGCCCAAGGCGTAACGAGATGCTTTCAATTCGCGTGCCAGGGAGGCTAGACTGCCGCGTCCGCCGACGCACAACCCAGGCAGGAGGGTCCCATGGTGCCGATCCCGTCCTTGTGGCTGCCGGTGCTCCTTTCCGCAGTGATCGTCTTCCTCGCGAGCTGGATCGCACACGCCGTGCTTCCCCATCACAAGAACGACGTCAAACACGTTCCCGCAGAGGACGCGTTCCTCGAAGCGGTCCGCAAGCTGGACCTTCCCCCCGGGGACTACATGGCGCCGCGGCCCTCCAGCATGGCGGCCATGAAGAACCCCGAGTTCGTCGAGAAGCGGAAGCGGGGTCCGGTGGTCATCATGACGGTGATCCCCGGGGGCCCTCCCAGCATGGGCAAGGAGCTGGGGCAGTGGTTCCTCTTCACGATCGTGGTCGGCATCTTCGCCGCCTACATCACCGGCCATGCCGTCGAGGTGGGCGCTCCCTACCTGCGCGTGATGCGCTTCGCGGGCGCGACCGCCTTCTTCTGCTACTCGATCGCGCAGTTCCCCGAATCGATCTGGTACAAGCGGAGCTGGGCGACCACGTTCAAGAACATGTTCGACGGGCTGATCTACGGGCTGCTGACGGGAGGCGTCTTCGGCTGGCTCTGGCCGCGCTAGCGACACACTGCGGCGCAGAGAAAACCCCGGTCGCGGGGCGGGCCCGAGAGTCCGCCGCCGCGCCGGGGTTTCGTTTTTGACGCGATCGATCGAAGGGCCACCCGTTACACAGGGAGGCTCCGATGCCGGTTGTGCGTGATCGCGCGGTAGATCGCGAGCAGCAGGACGGCGCCGATGATCGAGGCGATGATCCCGGCTCCTTCGCCGCGGTCATAGAGGCCCATGGAGCGGCCGATGAATCCCGCGAGAAGGGATCCGGCGATACCGAGGATGATCGTCATCAAGATGCCGCCGCCATCGCGGCCCGGCATGATCAGCTTGGCGAGTGCGCCAATGACCAATCCGATGATGATGGTCCAGAGAATGTTCATGATTGGCTCCTGTCCACCGGTCCCTCACGGCTGGGGACGGGGACTCTGTCTTGCCCTCGTTCACCGCTTTGAGCACCCGGGCGATCTCCCTGATCGCCGGGACCGCGGCACCCCCGCGGCTGTGACCTCATGCCACTGCAAGCTGCGGACCACGCGGTCCGATCAATCGCATTCGACCACCCCGCAAGGGCTTAGGCATGCAGCTCCCGGGTTGTCCTTCCTGCGCCGGCGGCGCGTGGCGGTGTGCTTTGTACTCTTGGAGGGTCGGGAGGGCGCCCGCTTCAAGGGGACGCGACGGCGACTCCTCGAACGCGGACCTGCTGCACGTCGGCCAGCTTGAGGAAGAGGAACTGCGGGCGACTGATCCGATAGTCGGCCAGGGCCACCGGGAACGCCGTCTGGAATTCGATCCGATCTTCCTTGCCGCTTTGCTTGTACGCCGCGACCACGGTCAACTGGATGCGGTGGGCGACCCCGTGAAGGGTGAACGTTCCTTCGACGTCGAGGGTCACGGGCTTGCCGGAGCTCAACGCGCCGCTCCCGGGTCGAATCGCGACGCCGTCGAAGACCGCCTTGGGGTAGGTGGCGGTTTCCAGATGGGCCTCGCGCATGTGCTGGTTTCGTTTCGCGATTCCCGTGTCCAGGCTGGCGAGGTCCACCTCGAAGTGTACCGTGGCCGAGTCGCCGACCGTCGCGGGGTCGACCACGATGCTGCCCTCCAGCCGACTGGTCTTTCCCTCGAAGCGCTCCATGGCGGCCCTGGACGTGAACGAGACCTTGTTCTCGCCGCCGGGGTGAACCAGGAACGTCGCCGCCCGCCCCGCGCTGGGAGCGGTGATGAAGAGAAGCGCTGCTGCGATCGCTGATGCCGGTGGTTTCATGAGGCGCCTCAATAGAGCAGATGGAGCATGATGACGGTCTCGATGAGGTCACGGCCGCTGTAGGCCACGCCCTCCTCGTAGGCGGTACGCCGGACGAGCGCCTCGCAGGCCGCGTAGGGGCGCGGCATGACCGCCACGCCGCCTCCGTATCGGGACTTGGCGCCGGATGCCTTGTCGCGGTCGGGATCGAAGAAATCGTAGGTGCCTTTGAGCTCGAGGCCCTGGCGGACGAGCACGGTCACCTCGTGCGACGTGACCGCGCCGATCGTGGCGGGGCCGCCGGCGGGCCGGTTCTGGAAGAAGTCCCCCTCGGCCAGCCACGTGAGGCGATTCCACGTGAGATAGCCGTACAGCCCCCACGTGTCGTAGTCGCGCGCGAAACCCGGCTGGTGATAGGCGGCGCCGCCCAGCGACGCGCCGACCGGACCGAGGCGATGGCGGAAGACGGCGTTCACCACGCCCGCCACCTTGGTATCGCTGTCCATGACGAGGCCGCGGTTTCCGTTCACGACCGCCGCCTGGAGGTCGAGCGGGCCCCGCGCGTACCCAGCCTCCAGGCCCACGTCGCTGTTGGCGGGCGGCATGAACCCCAGCTCCGCGCGCACGAACATCGTGTGGTCGTCGAACTTCCATCCATAGGAGGGGACGAAGCGGCCCGCCTTCACGTACAGCTCGGGGCGCAGGTAATCCAGGCCGAACAGCTCGTAGCTGCCGGACTCGCCGCGGTCGTAGTAGAGCGCCACGGTGGAGTCGAGCTGGAACGAGAAGTACAGATCCGCCTGCATCTGGAAGAAGTTCAGGTGGTCCTGGGGAAGGTCCGCCCCCACGTAGACCTCGCGGAAATCGGTCCCGACCTGGACGTGCCGGGCGATCGAGGGAGCCACATCCTCGAGCGCCGGAAGACCACCGCGCCGCCAGGCGATCTCCTCGGGAATGATCTTCTCGGTCGCATAGGAGGTGCGCAGCCCTCCGCCGGTCGGATTGACGTGGCACAGCGCACACGTCTGCTGATAGCGGGCCGAGTAGCGCGGAAGCGCCACGCCCGGCCGAGCCGCGAGAAGACCCAGGCCGAGCAGCGCGAGACCGACCACAAGAAGCCGGATCATGTCCCTCCTCTCAATTGTTGCGCGCCCCTTCCAGGATCCAGTCCCGGATCGTGTCGCGGTCCACCTGAGGCAGGAGAGGCCCTCCCTGGGGCATCAGCTGCCCGTACTGGCCCGAGTTGGTGATCTTTCCGTACAGAACCGAATTCGTGAGGTCGAACGGGATGACGCGCACGCCGGGCGGATACGTGAAAATGCGATCCTGGGTCAGGATCCGGTAGCCCGAGCCCGGATCGCTGAACGCGTGGCAACCGTCGCAATTCTGGAGGATCGGCTGCACGTCGTTCGCGAACGAGACGGTCGTCGCGAAGCCGGAGATCGGAACGTCGGGGATTCCCGGACCCAGAGAAACCGAGCACGACTGCCCCCGCCCGGTCGTCGGCGCGAACTGAACCGAGACCGTGACCGAGCCCCCCGGCGGGATCGCCGCCGCGCCGTCCCCCGACAGGATCTGGAAGGCGCCGCACGAGCCCGACACGTTCACGTTGAGCGGCGCGGTGCCCACGCTGAAGATCGTGAACGTTCGGGTCGCGGTCTCCCCCGCCGCGAGGACGCCGAAGTCGAGCGAATCGGGAAGCACGATCCACCGGGCCCCGGGTGTCTGAAGCGCGCCCGATCCGGACAGCGCCACGCGGCCGGACGGAAAGCCGAGATCGAGGTCGCAGGAGAACGCGCCCTCGGCCGCCGGATGAAAGCGCAGTCGAATCGTGAGCGATCCGCCGGGAGGGATGCTGAAGGGACCGCCCCCCGACACGATGGCGTATTCCGGACACGAAACCTGGGCGTTTCCGAGGAGCGCGCCCGTTCCGGCGTTGGTCACGGTCACTTCCCGGAACGCGGAATCGGCCGCGGTGACGGCGCCGAAGTCGAGGGTTTCCGCGGAAAGGAGAGGCTGGGGTAGGGGTCGCAGCGGGCGCCCCAGGTCGGAGCACCCGGAACAGGCCAGTGCGGTGGCTATGACGACGATAGCTAAATGGCGCGAGGGTCGCATGATCCCGGGAATTCCTCGTTTCTCGTCAGCTTTCGGTGGGGACGCACGAGTATGCAGGAGCCTAGGCAGCGCCTGCTAGGGGATGCAGTGACCTGGATCACCGAGAAAACAGGGTTCCCATCGGCCTCGCCTGCATCTAAGATAGGTTCGCTCACACGAGCCAATCCCGTCGTCCATACTCGAAACGCGCAGGTCTCCCATGCGGCTCCTCGTCCTGGCCACACGACTGCTCCTGCTTTCCTCCTTCCTCGCGGCCGGCTGCGCCGTATCCCGGCCCGTCGCCCGCCTGGACTCCACGCCGGTCTCCGCCGAGCTCGCGATCCTGCCCACCCCCGTGCCGGATCTGGGGGGAGCCGACATCTCGACGGGCCCGGAGGACGCCCCTGCCCCCGCCCCAAGGCCTCATCGGGCGCTCACGCGGGGACAGGTCGGAACCGCTTCCTTCTACGACGCCTCGTTCAACGGGCAGACCACGGCCAACGGGGACACCTACGACGACGCCAAGCTCACCGCCGCCCACCGCACGCTGGGGTTCGGGACGCGGGTTCGCGTCACGAACCTCGAGAACCACCGCTCGGTGGTGGTGACGGTGAACGACCGCGGTCCCTTCGTCGGAGGTCGTGTCATCGACCTCTCGCGACGGGCCGCGCGCGCGCTGGACTTCGTCGAGGATGGCACGACCCGGGTCCGGGTCCAGCCTCTGTAGCTGCTATAATCGTGGGGTGATCGCCTCGCGCCGAAGCACCCTCTCCAAGGCTTTCGCGCTCGCGCCGGCCGTCGTCATGGCCCTGGCCGCGAGCGCTCCATCCTGCTTCGCCCTCACCCTGCACGTCGGTCCCGGAAAGTCCTACGCCACAGTCCGCGCCGCGGCCGAAGCGGCGCTCCCCGGAGACGTGGTCCTGATCGACGCGGGGGTCTACAGCGGCGACGTGGCCACCTGGAAATCCGACAACGTCACCGTCCGGGCCGTCGGCGGGCGGGCTCATATGAAGGCCGACGGAGCGCAGGAGGGGGGCAAGGCGATCTGGGTGGTGCAGGGGCGGAACTTCACCGCCGAAGGGATCGAGTTCTCCGGAGCCAAGGTTCCCGACCAGAACGGCGCCGGGATCCGCTCCGAAACGCCGGGAACGCTGATCCTGCGCGACTGCTATTTCCACGACAACGAAGAGGGCATCCTGGGCGGCGCCGATTCCATGGTCATCGAGAACTGCGTCTTCGACCGGAACGGCCAGGGCGACGGACGCACCCACAACATCTACGCCTCGGGACGCTCCTTCACGCTTCGAGGCTCGACCGTGAAGCGCGCGGTGATCGGGCACAACGTGAAGACCCGCGCCAAGAACAACTACATCCTCTACAACCGCATTCTCGACGAGGCCAGCGGCACGGCCAGCTACGAGGTGGACGTGCCCGACTGCGGGCGCACCTATCTCATCGGCAACGTCATCGAGCAGGGGCCCAAGTCGGAGAACGCCACGATCATCTCATACGGGGCCGAGAGCGCGTCGAACGTGCAGGACCTCTACGTCGTGAACAACACGATCGTGAACGATCGCCAGGACGGGACGTTTCTCCAGATCCGCGACGGCACGAAGGCTCTCGTGTTGAACAACATCTTCTATGGGCCCGGGACGCCCTGGGCGGGCGGGCGCGTGGTGGAGAGCCGGAACTACGTGGAGCCTTCCATGCATAACGGCCCCGGCTTCGCCGATCCGCGCACCTTCGATTACCGGCTCACCGCTTCCTCGCCTCCGGAGATCGTGGACGCGGGCGGTGCGGTCGGTCTCTCCATCACCGGCTTCGACCTGACCCCCACCGGCCAGTGCGGCGACGACGCGCGCGTGCGCGCGCGTGCCCGGGCCGGCGCGCTGGACATCGGCGCGTTCGAGCGGGAACCCGCGAAGCCCTAGCTACCCCAGATTCCCAGCGCGCGCCGCACCAGGACGAGCTGCCCGATGTGGTAGGCGTTGTGGTCCGCCACGACGAGGAGCTCGCGCAGGTAGGTCTGGCCGGTTCCGTTGGGAACGCGGCCGAAGAGGTCGACGGAGGGGTCGCGGGCCAGCGCCGCGAGCGCCTCGAGGTCGGCATGGAACGCGGCGACGCTCCGGTCCCACGCGGCGTCCGACTCGGGAGCGGGCGATTTCGGCCAGTAGTCCTCCGGCCACTTCATCTCCTCGTACTTCGGCGCCGTGCAGAACTCGAGGATGTCGCGCTGCGCGAGCCGGAGATGCTCCAGGAGCTGCCACGGCGAATGGGGCATTCCCTGCGGTACGGCGCCCCGATGCCGGGGTGCGATTCCTCCGACGGCGGCATCGAACCCGGCGTGAGCGTCTTCCCAGGCGAGAAGCCGCGCGATCTGCTCGCGAAGCGGCGTGTCCTTGTCCATGGCGCGGATCATAGCACCCGGCTGGAACGGGCGGCGAGGACGGGGTACCATCCCGCGTCGCGCCCCGACCCGGGGGCCGGCCCGCGGCGGACAAGCCGCAGCATCGGAGGCGACGTGACGACCTCACCGGAGCAACCGGGCGCCGGCGGAGACGACCCGCTGCTCGCCTACCGCGACCCCGCCTTTCTCGACAGCGAGGCGGCCCGGCCGATCCGGATCATCTCGGAATACCTGGCCCCGCTGGACGCGTTCTGCCGGGAGTGCGTGAGCGACACCATCGTCTTCTTCGGCTCGGCGCGGATCGCCCCGGACGGCCCCATGGGCCGCTATTACGCCGAGGCGCGGGAGCTCGCGCGTCTCATCACCGAGTGGTCGCGGAGCCTGAAATCCCCGGGGCACCGCTACATCGTCTGCTCCGGCGGGGGTCCCGGAATCATGGAGGCGGCCAACCGCGGCGCCCAGGAGGCCGGCGGGCGAACCATCGGCCTCAACATCGGGCTCCCCCACGAGCAGCGCCCGAACCCTTACATCACCCCGGGGCTCAGCTTCGAATTCCACTACTTCTTCATGCGCAAGCTCTGGTTCGCCCACCTGGCCCGGGCCATGGTCGTCTTTCCCGGGGGCTTCGGCACCCTGGACGAAACGTTCGAGATGCTCACGCTGTCTCAAACACGGAAGCTGGACCGCTCGCTGCCGGTGCTGTTGTACGGCTCGAGCTACTGGAAGGAGCTGATCCAGTTCGAGGCGCTCGTCCGGCACGGGATGATCGACCGGAGCGATCTCGACCTGTTCGTGTTCGTGGACGAGCCGCGGGAAGCACTCGACATCCTGCGCCAGCGGCTGGGCGAGGAGAAGAAGCCCCCCGCGCCGGCCTTCGCCGACTCGACGACTCCGGAGAGCCCCATGCCGACACCGCCTCGAGGCCCGCGCGGGTGAGGCGAGTGCCGAGGAACGGTCCCCGCCGCCGGGACCGGTCGCAGCGCCAAGCGGCACCGCGTGCTCGAGCGGGACAGCCCTCGAGCCTGTGGCCGTTCGCGGCCCTCGCGGCCGCCCTTCTCGTCATCGTCCTGGCCGTCTACGCGGGTGCCTTCCATCACGATTTCGTGCGATGGGACGACCCGACCTACGTGGAGGAGAACCCGCTCGTCCTCGGCCGGCAGGCGGGACCGCTCCTGACCGCGGTCGTGGCCCGGAACTTTCATCCGGTGACGATGCTTTCGCTGGCGCTCAACGCGTCCGAGCCTCTCTCGCCGCGTCCGTTTCTGGTGACGAACGTCGTCCTGCACGCTTTGAACACGGGACTGGTCTTCTGGCTCGCGCTGCTCCTCCTTCGCCGGAGGCTGCTCCCCGCGTTCTTCGTCGCGCTTCTCTTTGCCGTCCATCCGATGCACGTCGAATCGGTGGCCTGGGTATCCGAGCGCAAGGACGTGCTCTACGCGCTCTTCTTTCTCTCCGCGGCGGCCGCCTACTGGAAGTACCTCGAAACGCGGCGCAGGGCCTGGCTGGCCGCCACCTTCGGCCTCTTCCTGCTCTCCTGTTTCTCCAAGGCCGTTGCCGTCGTATTCCCCGCGGTGATGGTCCTCCTCGATTACTGGAAGCGGCGGAAACTCCTCGAGCGGCCCGCGCTGCTCGAGAAAGTCCCCTTTCTCGCGGCCTCCGTCCTCTTCGGCCTGATCGCGATCGACGTGCAGGCGGGCGGCGATTTCCATGGGATGTTGAACCCGGTGGGCGAGCGGATGCGGGCCCTGCCCGCGACCAGTCCCTTCCCGCTCCTCCAGCGCGTGGCGTTTCCCGCCTATGGGCATCTCCAGTACCTCTGGAAGCTGTTCGTGCCTCTCCGGCTCAGCGCGTTCTATCGCTACCCCGCATCGGTTGCGGAGTCCTCCGGACCGGAGTACGTCGCCGGAATCGTGGTGCTTCTGGCGACCGTCGCGCTGTTCCTCGTGAGCGTCCGTCGATGGCGAATCGTCGCCTTCGGTTTGGGCTGGTACTTCGCGACCCTCCTGCCCGTGATGCAATGGCTCCCGGTCGGCGAGGCGATCATGGCGGATCGATACACCTATCTTCCCTATTTCGGTCTCTTCCTTATACTGGTCGCCGGCGTCGCCGCAGCGGCCGAGCGGCTCCCGGCACTCCGCGTTCCCCTGTGGTCGGTGTGCGGTCTCTTCGCGTTGTTCCTGATGGCGCGGACCCTGCACCAGGTAGAAACCTGGAAGGATACGGATGCCCTTTGGAGCAACGTGATCCGGAACGACCCGCGCACCGACAAGGCCTACGCCGCTCGAGCGAACTTCCGCGGACGCGCGGGGCGGGTGGCCGAGGCGCTGAGCGATCTTCAGATCGCGCGGAATCTGAATCCACGGCGGGGCGAGGTCTACGAGGATCTTGGAAACGCGTATGGCTCGCTGGGACGGCCCGACTCCGCCGTGCTGTTCTTCGGAGAAGCGCTGCGCATCGACCCGACGCTGGGTCATACCTACTACAACCGCGCCATTGCGTACCTGCGTCTGGGCAGGCCCCGGGAAGCGTT
>DASSLZ010000190.1:0-11469 GCA_035689165.1 Candidatus Eiseniibacteriota bacterium
GAAAGCGGCGGAGCTCGCGTTCTTCCGCGGCGACCTCACGAAGGTGCGCACGCTGCTCACGTCGCTCCTCACCGCCATTCCGAACCACGAGGCCGCGCTGCGGCGCCTGGTGGACATCACGTCGCAGGCGGAGGACCGGCCCGCCGAGGCCAAGGCGCGGTTCGACCTGGCCGAGGTCTACCTGGCGCACGAGGAGTGGCCGCTCGCGCGCGCCGAGTACATGCGCGTGCTGGAGCTGAATCCCGGCAACGACCGCGCCCGCGCCCGCGTGCAGCGTCTGGACGCCATGAACGGCGACGCCCCGGCGGGGATCGACCTGGACGCGATCGACTCGCCGAAGCCGACCGCGTCGGTGCGCGTGCGGGACGAGCAGCCCGCCAGCATGGACAACCTCGTGGACCTCGAGGAGATCATCGACGAGTTCAAGGCGGGCGTATCGAACACCATCTCCGGGGAAGACCATGAGAGCCATTACGATCTCGGCATGGCCTACATGGAGATGGGCCTCCACGACGAGGCGATCCAGGAGTTCCAGATCGCCTCGAAGGGGGGACCGATGGAGCTCAAGTGCCTGGAGATGATCGCCCTCTGCTATCTCGAGAAGAACGAGCCCGCCGCCGCGGCGCGGGAACTGGACCGGGCGCTGCAGCTTCCCGGACATGGACCGGAAGAAACCATCAGCATCCGGTACAATCTGGGCCTGGCCAACGAGCGCCTCGGCAACCTCGACAAGGCGCTCCAGCATTTCGAGGAGGTGTACCTGCTCAACGTGGATTTCCTGAAGGTGGCGGCCAAGGTGCGCGAGGTGAAGGCGCGTCTCGCGGGCGCCCAGGATCCGACATGACCGGATCGACGATCGACCTGCACATGCACTCGACCGCCTCCGACGGCTCGGACGCCCCGGAGGCGGTTGCCGCTTTGGCCGAGCGCAACGGCCTGCGCGTGATCGCGCTGACCGACCACGACTGCCTGGACGGAATCCCGGCCGCGGCGGCGCGCGCGGAGGCCGCCGGCATCCGGCTGATCCCCGGCGCGGAGCTCTCGGTTCACGAAGAGGGAACCGACGTGCACCTCCTGGCCTACGGCTTCGATCCGCTCGACGTGGCGCTGGTCGAGGCGATCGGGCGCTACCGCGACGCGCGGCGGGAGCGCGCGCGGAAGATCCTGGCGCGGCTGAAGGGGCTGGGGATCCGCGTGTCGCTGGAGACGGTGGAGGAGATCGCCAAGGGCGGCGCGCTTGGACGCCCCCACGTGGCGGAGGCGCTTCTGCGCGCCGGGCACGTCGAGACCTTCAACGAAGCGTTCCAGCGCTTCCTGGGGACCCACGCCCCGGCGTACGTGGCCAAGGCGGTCGTCCGGCTGGAAGAGGCGACGCGCGTGGTGCGCGAAGCGGGGGGTGTGACGGTGCTGGCCCACCCGGGCACGCTCAATCGCGACCACCTGATCCCCGGCTGGGCGCGCCGCGGGCTCGACGGGATCGAAGTCTGGCACTCCAAGCACGACGCGAACGCGGTCGCGCGCTACCAGGGTTACGCCAAGATCCACGGGCTGCTCATGACCGGAGGATCGGACTATCACGGCGAGCGCACGCCCTCCGTGACGATCGGCTCGGTGCCGGTCCCCGAAAGCGTCCTGCCGCCCCTGGACGAAGCGTTTCGCGCCCGCCGTCCCGCCGCCTCCGGCCTCTAGCCGCCTTCGCCGCCGCCGCGGCACCGCGTCCTTGCGCCCGACGGCGCGCCTCTGGTAGCGTCCCTGTCCCCGGCCCATGCGCACCGCCGTCCGTAGCGCCGCCCTCATCGCCTTTTCCGTCGCGTGCGGCTACGCGAAGCTGATCCTGTTCCCGTATCTCTTCTTCGTGGAGCTCTTCTCGGTGGCGGTTTTTCTGTCGGGGGTGATCGTGGGCGTGGGGTGGGGGATGTGGGTGGCGGCCGCGGCGCGGCTCATCTTCAGCGTCGCCAACCCCTACGGTCCGCCGCATCCCTGGGTCCTCGCGGCCCAGGTCGTGGGCGCCGCCCTGCTCGGGGCCCTGGGCGGGCTGGCCCGGCGGGCGCTCGCCGCGTCGTGGCTCCAGGCCGCTCCGGCCCGCGCGGCCTTCCTGGGGACGTGCGGCCTCCTCGGGACGACGGTCTACGATCTGCTCACCAATCTCGCCCAGGGGATTGCCTTCGGCGCGCCCCGCGCGACGCTGGCGCTGGCCGCCCTTCCTTCGCTGCAGCACATCGCATCGAACACCGCGATCTTCGTGATCATCGGCGGCCTCGCCGCTTCCTGGCTGCGCCGCGATCCGCGGCTCCTGAGCCATGCGGCCTAGACCGCTCCTCGCGGCGCTGCTCGTGGCGGTGCTGGCCGCGCCGTCGTTCGCCCGGGCGCAGCCCGCGGCGCCGGCGGAGAGCACGGTCACGCGCCCGATGCCGCTCGTCGACTCGACCTCCGTGGTGCCGGGGGGCCCGGTCCCGGTGCTCGATTCCACCGTCGTCATCCCCGCGATGGCGCGGAACGCTCCCGGCAAAGCACCGCCCGAGTCCTTGCCGCGGCCCGATACCCTGGGCCTGACGCTCCGCGCCGACCGGTTGCGGAAGCGCGGCGACGTGTCGCTGACACAGCTCCTCCAGGGGCGCCGTCCGGTCTGGATCGAAACCGCCCCGGGGATGGCACCGCTCTTCGGCGCGCCGCGTCTCCTCGACTCCGGCGATCCCGTGTCGCCCGATCCGGCACCGATCGCCGCGGATCGCGCGACCGATCGCACCGCGATCGCCGATTTCACCCATCTGGACCGATCCGGGTATGTGCTGGGCGTGCCCGGCTTCGCGACGGCGTGGGAGATACCCGAGACGCGCGGGATCGACGCGTTCGATGAGGTCGCGATCGATTCCTCGCTGGCGCCCCAGGCGTTTCTCGGGGCGGGCGATCTCTTCGCGCGACCGGGATCGGTCCCGTTCGCGGCGCTCGCGATGCCCGATCCGCCGGCGCCCTACCGCGTGCGGAGCGCGCTCCTCTATCGAAAGGGCGCCGGGAACCTGCTCGACACAGGGGCGCGCTTCTCGTCGCCGCTCTTCGCGCACGGCATCGCGGGCTCGTACGTCCGGCACGCTTCTGAGGCGCTGACGCCGTTCCTGAGCTCCATCTCCACGCGCTACACCCTGGCGGCCGGGCTGACGCGCGGCGGCCCGCTGCGCTCCTGGGTGGAAGGACGCCTCTTCAAGATGCGCATGGAGACGGACTACCCGGGCGGGTACGGGAACCCCGACCTCGGCTTCACGCTGCCGACCCACGCGCGCGCCGAGTGGGCGTCGCGCGAGGCGGCGCTGCACGCGCTCTGGACCGGCGGTGGCATGGTCGCATCGGCGGCGCTGCGCGCGGGGAAGTCGCAGGCGACGCAGATCCGCTATGACCTGGGACGCGAGCGCTGGGCTTTCCCCGAGATCGCGGCCGAGGCGCGGCTCTCCGGCGGCGGGCCGCGCGCCACCGAGGGCGGCGTTGATTCGCTGGCGAACGTCCCCGCGCCCTCGTGGTCCTGGTCGCTCGAAGGGCGCGGGTCGCGGCGCCGCGTGGACTACCGCTCCGACGACAGCGCCTTCCTCCCGCGCATCCGCGCTGGACGCGCGGCGGCGACGCTGCGGCGGGCGGGCCCGGAAGGAGGCGCCGAGGCCACGGCGGCGTTGGACTTCCGGGAAGGCGACCCCTCGCTCGTCGATGGACGGCTCTCCCTCTGGGGGGCGCGCGGGCACGCGCGCTTCCGGCTGGACGCCGAGTCCGCGCACGAGCGCCCCACGCTCGTGGATCTCTACACCCCCGCCCGGATCGACACGATGCCGAGCTTCGTGGCCCCCACCCTCCTGCTCGTGCGCGGCGGAGACAGGGCTTTGGGCGCGCGATCGCTCCGCGGCGTGCTCGGCGTCGCGGCGTTCCGCGCGAATCCCGGCGTCGAGCTCGTCGCCTTCGGCTCGGCGCGCCGCGTGACCGGCGATTTCGGCTGGACGGCCGAGCGCTCGGTGTTCGGCGACACCATCCTCATCGTGGACGCGGCGCGGGAGCGTGGGGACGGCTGGGCGTTCCAGGCCGCGGCGGGAGGCGACGCGGCCTTCGGCCCCTTCACGGCGCGCGGCCTGGGCTGGGTCCGGGGGGGCACCGACGGAATCTCGCCGCAGGCCGGGGCGCCGCCGCGGGCGGGACTCGACGCGTCCCTGGGGCTTCGCGCGACCTTCTTCCAGGGGGACCTGCCGCTGGAGCTGGAGCTGGCCGCGCACGCGACAGGTCCCCGGCATGGAATTCTCACCGCTCCCGCGCTCGCGACGTGGGATGCGCGCGTCCACGCCGATTTCGGCTCGGCCGGCCTTTTCGTCACCATCACGAACCTGTTCGACGCGTCGGTCCCGAGCGCGGTCTACCTCATCGACGAGAATCGTGGGGCGCCGCTTCCCGGGCGCGCGCTCACCGCGGGAGTGGTCTGGCATATCCAGGATTAGGAGGCGGGGATGTGGGGCCGGGAGATGCGCGCGGGGCTAATCTTCGTGCTGGTGTCGGTGACGGCGGGCGGCGCCTTTCGTGGATGGCAGCGGGAGCATCGGGAGCGATTCGACGAGATCGTGGCGTCGCTGGTGGAGGCGGATGCGCGGGATGCCTCTTCTAGGACGCCTCTCCGAGCGACGGCGAGCGATTCGGTGGGGAGCACAGCGGTTTCCCGCATACCGGCCGCTGGCTCCAACCGTCCGGCACGACGAGCAGCGGCCGCGCCTCTTCGTCCGGCATCCATCGACGTGGACCGGGCTAGCGAGGCGGAACTGCTCCGGTTGCCTGGGATTGGCCCGGCTCTGGCGGGGCGGATCGTGGCGGAGCGGGCTTCGGGCGGGGCGTTTGGGGGACCTGATGGTTTGCTACGGGTTCATGGGATTGGGCCGAAGACGCTCGAGAAGATTCGACCCTACTTGACGCCTTAGCCTGGTTCCGCGCCGGTGGGTGGCTCGGCCAGCCTGCGGCTGACGGTGCCGGCGCGGTACATGGGCATTTTGAACGATGCTCTTCGCACGGCGCACGGCGGATTGCGCCTTGGCGGGCGCGCCGCAGCGTCCGCACGGTCCATCTAACCTCGTCCGCCCCGCCCCCTTCGCCCGCCTCCCGCGCCTCTGCCGTCCGTGGCACCCCTCTTGCGAATCCGAAATCGGCGCGTTTCCGCGCGTTCCGCGAAAGATCGCGGGCCGGGGCGCCGAAGACTCCCTCCGTACACGAACGCTCGTCTCGTCTCGACACAACCGAGGGCTACGTCTGTGCAGCAGGAGAACGTCGGTCTCAAGCTGCTGGAAGCGCGTCTCATTTCGCCCGAGCACCTCCAGAAGGCGCAGCAGCAGGTGAAGACGGGGGGCGGCAATCTCACGGCCGCCCTCGTCAAGCTGGGCGCCATCGCCGAGGAAGACCTGATCAAGTTCCTCGCCGAGCTCTATGGCGTCCCCTCGGTGGATCTCTCCAATTTCCAGCCCGATCCGGCCGTCGTGAAGCTGCTCCCCTCGGACGTCGCGAGCAAGTTCCAGGTGGTCCCGATCGCGCGCGCCGGACGCCGCCTCACGGTGGCCATGTCCAATCCGTCGAACATCTTCGCCATCGACGACATCAAGTTCATCACCGGCTGCGAGGTGCAGCCGGTGGTCGCGCCCGAGGCGGCCGTCAAGAAGGCGATCGACAAGGCGTACGACTCCGCCGCTTCCTTCGAAACGGTCATGAAGGGGCTGGACGACGAGATCGAGGTCATCGACGAAGGGCCGGACGACGTTCCGGACGTCGCGCTCCTGGGGGAAGCCGAGCAGGCGCCGGTCATCAAGCTGGTCAACTCGCTGGTCTCCGACGCCGTGCGCAAGGGGGCGAGCGACATCCACATCGAGCCCTACGAGAAGAGCCTGCGCGTGCGCTTCCGCATCGACGGCACGCTCTACGAGATGATGTCGCCGCCCTTCCGCATGAAGGCCGCGATCACCTCCCGCTTGAAGATCATGGCCGAGCTGGACATCGCGGAGCGGCGCGTGCCGCAGGACGGGCGCATCAAGCTGCGCCTCCTGGGCCGCACGATCGATCTCCGCGTCTCCAGCCTACCGACCATCTTCGGCGAGAAGGTCGTCATGCGAATCCTGGACAAGGGCAACCTGAACATCGACCTGAGCAAGCTCGGGTTCCAGGAGCAGGCCTACACCGACTTCTCCCGCGCGATCGCGCAGCCCTACGGCATGGTGCTCGTGACCGGTCCGACCGGTTCCGGCAAGACGACCACCCTGTACTCGGCGCTCTCCAAGATCAACGTGCCCGAGGTCAACATCATGACGGCCGAGGACCCGGTCGAGTACAACCTCGAGGGAATCAACCAGGTCCTCGTGAACGACGACGTGGGGCTCTCCTTCGCCGCGGCGCTCCGCGCCTTTCTGCGCCAGGACCCCAACATCATCATGGTGGGCGAGATCCGCGACATCGACACGGGTTCCATCGCCGTGAAGGCGGCGCTCACCGGCCACCTCGTCCTCTCCACGCTCCACACCAACGACGCGCCCAGCACGATCAACCGAATGGTCGACATGGGGATCGAGCCGTTCCTGGTCTCTTCCTCGACCAACCTGATCATGGCGCAGCGGCTCTTGAGGAAGGTGTGCAACTCCTGCAAGACCGACGTCAAGCTCCACCCGGAGGCGCTCCGCGAGCTGGGCCTGTCCGACGAGGACGCGCGCAAGGAGAGCTTCAAGGAGGGGAAGGGCTGCGTCGACTGCAGCAACACCGGCTACAAGGGGCGCGTCGGCGTCTACGAGGTGATGCCCATGAGCGCCCGGATCCGCGATCAGATTCTCGACCGGGCCTCCACCGCCGACATCAAGAAGCAGGCGGTGGCCGAAGGAATGCTCACGCTGCGCATGGACGCGCTGATCAAGCTCAAGAAAGGAATTACGACGGCCGAAGAGGTCTTGAAAGAGACGGCGTCCGACCGCTAGGCCACCCGGGAGGGGAGATGGTTTCGCTTCGGCAACTGCTGGATGAGATGACGAAGATGCGGGCGTCGGACCTGCACATTTCGGCCGGCGTGCCGCCGCAGGTGCGCGTGGACGGATCGATCGTTCCGATGTCGCACCCGCCGCTCACCCCGCAGATGACGCAGCAGCTGGCCTACAGCGTCCTCACGGAAGAGCAGCGCAAGCGTTTCGAGACCACCAAGGAGCTCGACCTCTCGTTCGGCGTTCCGGGACTCTCGCGGTTCCGCGCCAACGTCTACCTGCAGCGCGGCGTGACCTCCATGGCGATCCGCCAGATCCCCTACGAGATCCTCACGTTCGAGCAGCTGGGACTGTCCAAGACGGTCCGCGACTTCACGACGAAGCAGAAGGGGCTGGTGCTGGTCACGGGGCCGACCGGGAGCGGCAAGTCGACGACGCTCGCCGCCATGATCGACCTGATCAACAGCAACCGGGCCGGGCACATCATCACGATCGAAGACCCGATCGAGTACGTCCATCACCACAAGAAGTGCATCGTCCACCAGCGCGAGATCAATTCCGACACGACCACGTTCGTCACGGCGCTGAAGTACGTGCTGCGCCAGGACCCGGACGTGATCCTGATCGGAGAAATGCGCGACCTCGAAACGATCGCCGCGGCGCTCACGATCGCCGAGACGGGCCACCTCGTGCTCGCGACGCTCCACACGAACTCGGCGTACGAATCGATCAACCGCATCGTGGACGCGTTCCCGTCGAACCAGCAGCAGCAGATCCTGTCGCAGCTCGCGTTCGTGCTCGAGGGCGTCATGACGCAGCAGCTCATCCCCCGGGCCAAGGGGCCGGGGCGCGTCATGGTCTCCGAGCTGCTCATCTGCACCCCCGCCGTCCGGGCCGTGATCCGGGAGCGGAAGATCCACCAGATCTACAGCCTGATGCAGGCGGGGACGAAGCACGGGATGCAGACGATGAACCAGGCGCTGTTCCAGGCCTACGTGAACAAGCTGATCTCCTTGGACGAGGCGCTCGGCCGGAGCACCGACGTCAAGGAGCTCGAAGGGATGCTCGAGAAGGTCGGCGTCCACGTGGCCGCCTAGGCCGCCCGGGGACGAGGGGGAACGTCGCCATGCCCGTCTACGTTTGGAAAGGCCGGACCACCGGCGGGGAGATCCAGACCGGAGAGCTCACGCTCGACAGTCAGGAAGAGGCTCTCGCCGCGCTCCGGAAGAAGCGGATCATCATCACGTCGGTCCGCGAGAAGAAGGGCGACGTCAAGCTCACCCTCCCGAAGTTCGGGACCGGCGTCTCCACCCGCGACCTGGCCATCTTCACGCGCCAGTTCGCCACGATGATCAACGCGGGCCTCCCGCTCGTGCAGTGCCTGGACATCCTCTCGAAGCAGACGGAGAAGGAGAACTTCCGCGCCATCATCGCGCAGGTCATGCGCGAGGTGGAAGCGGGCAACACCCTGGCCGAGTCGCTCGCGAAGAAGGAGAACAACCGGGTCTTCGACGAGCTCTTCGTCAACATGGTCGAGGCCGGCGAGGCGGGCGGTATCCTGGACGACATCCTCCAGCGGCTGGCCACCTTCATCGAGAAGGCCGAGGCGCTGAAGCGGAAGATCCAGGGCGCCATGGTCTATCCGGCCGTGGTCATGACCGTGGCCATCCTGGCCACCGCCTTCATGCTCATCTTCATCATCCCCACGTTCGCCAAGATGTTCACCGGGTTCGGCGCCGAGCTTCCGCTGCCGACCAAGATCGTCATGGGGCTCTCCTCGTTCCTGCGCTCCTACTGGTGGGTGATGCTGCTCGGCGTCGTGGGGACGTTCGTGGGCATCCAGCGCTACTACCGCACGGAGCGGGGCCACATCGCGATCGACCGCTTCCTGTTGCGGATCCCGGTGCTCGGGGACGTGATCCGGAAGGGCGCCGTGGCGCGCTTCACGCGCACGCTGGGCACCCTGATCTCCTCGGGCGTGCCGATCCTCACCGGACTCGAGATCACGGCGCGCACGTCGGGAAACCGGGTCATCCAGGAGGCGATCATGGCGGCCCGCGCGAGCATCCGCGAGGGCGAGACGATCGCGGCACCCCTCCGCGTCTCGAACGTCTTCCCGCCGATGGTCGTGCAGATGATCTCGGTGGGCGAGGAGACGGGCGCCCTGGACGACATGCTCACGCGCATCGCCGACTTCTACGACGATGAGGTGGATACCGCCGTCGAGGCGCTCACCTCGCTGATCGAGCCGATCATGATCGTGTTCATGGGCAGCGTCGTGGGCGGCATGGTCATCGCCATGTACCTGCCGATGTTCAAGCTCATCAACGTGGTCGCGAGCGGGCACTAGGAGACCGATGGAGCTCGCGCGCCCTCCGCTCGCACCAGGGCCGGACGAGGCGCTGCGGCGCGAGGTCCGCGCCGTCATCGTCGGCCGGATCGCCCTGATCACGCTGGTCACGGCCATGGCGGCCGCGTTCTCGGACCGGATCGCCGAGCCCGCCCAGAACGTGCCGCTCGGGTTCCTGGTGGCGCTCTCGGCGGGACTGGCGGTCGCGTACCACCGGGCCGCGAAGAGCGGGGCGCCGCTCCGGTCTTTGCTCGCGATGCAGCTGATCGTGGACGTGGCGGTGATCAGCTATCTCCTCCTCTTCACGGGAGGGGCGTCGAGCCCGTTCGTGCCGCTCTATCTCCTGGCACCGCTCCTGGGCGGGGTGTTCCTGAGCGTGCAGGGAGGGATGCTGCTCGCGGTCGCGGGGGCGGTCGCGTACGCGGTGCTCTACGCCGCCGAGCGCGGGGGGATGCTCCCGCCCGTCTCGTACGGGCTGACGGAGCGGCTCAGCGAATCGGCCCTGAAGCTTCGGCTGGTCCTGTACTTGCCGCTCCTGTTCGTCGTGGGGGCGATCGGCGGGGCCCTGGGGCGGACCCTTCGCGAGGGCAAGAAGGCGCTGGACGAGGCCCGAGCCGAGCTCTCGCGGGCGCTGTTCGACACCGAGACGATCCTCGAGAACCTCTCGAGCGGGCTCGCGAGCGTGGACGCCCACGGCGTGGTGCGGCACTGGAACCGGGCCGCGGGCGAGATCCTGGGGCGGCCGGCCTCGGAGGTGCGGGGGCGCCACTACGAGACGGCGCTGGGCGAGGGGTTCGAGGAATTCCACGCCCGCATCCGCGAGACGCTCGCGAGCGGCGTGCCCGCGGCGCGGCACGAGGCGCGGGTGACGACGCGCGGCGGGCGCACCGTCCCGCTCGGCATCTCGACGAGCGTGCTCGTGGACGCCGAAGGCGGCCGGCGCGGCGTCATCGCGCTCTTCCAGGACCTCTCGGATGTGAAGGCGCTGGAGGACCGGATCCGCCGCGGGGAGACCCTCGCCGCGATCGGCGAGCTCTCGGCCGGGATCGCGCACGAGATCCGGAACTGTCTGAACCCGATCGCGGGATCGGTCGAGGTGCTGCAGCGGGAGCTGCAGGTGACGGGGGAGAACGCGAGGCTGCTCGAGCTGATCGTCCGCGAGTCGGAGCGCCTCGACAACTTCATCCGGGAGCTCCTCGACTACGCGCGCGAGCGCCCGCTCAAGACCGAGCGGGTCGACCTGGCGGCGCTCACGCGGGAGACGGCGGAGGTTGCGCGGCGGCACCCGAGCATGGGGGCGGGGAAGACAGTGACGGTGGAGGCGCCGGAGAAGCCGGTGTGGGCCCAGGTGGACTTCGAGCAGACGAAGCAGGTGCTGCTGAACCTGGTCATCAACGCCCTCGAGGCCATCGAGGGCGCGGGCAGCGTCACGGCGCGCGTCGACCCGGCCAACGGATCGCGCAGCCGCGGGCGCGCGGGCTTCGCGGCGATCGAGGTGCGGGACACGGGCGCGGGGATCCGCGCCGACGACCTGCGCCAGGTGTTCGAGCCGTTCTTTTCGACCAAGCTGGGCGGCACCGGGCTCGGGCTCGCGATCGCGAACCGGATCGTGGAGCGGCACGGCGGTGCGGTGGAGATCGAGAGCCGGGTCGGCGTGGGCACCACGCTCCGGCTGTGGCTACCCCGAGCGGAGCGCCCGGCGAAGACCGTGGCGCGGGCCGCCTGATCAACCCCTAGAGCGAGGAAGGTCCTGTGGCCGGCGAGAAGATCCTCATCGTAGACGACGAAGAGAGCATGGTGCAGTTCCTCTCGATCCTCCTCACCAAGGAAGGGTACGACGTCCACGTGGCTCGCTCGGGGAAGGATGCCCTGGAACAGGCGGAGGGCGAGAACTTCGACGTGGTCGTGACCGACATCAAGATGCCGGGCGAGATCGACGGGCTCGGCGTGCTGTCGGGGGTCAAGAAGATCGATCCCTCGGTCCCGGTCGTGATCCGCACCGCCTTCGCCTCGCAGAAGTCGGCGATCGAGGCGCTGAACCGCGGCGCCTACCAGTATCTGGAGAAGAGCGCCAAGAACGACGAGATCCGGCTGGTCATCAAGAACGCGCTGGCCATGCGGCGGGTCCAGTCGGAGAACGTGCTGCTGAAGCGGCAG
>DASSLZ010000191.1:0-3361 GCA_035689165.1 Candidatus Eiseniibacteriota bacterium
CGCCCGCGCTCCGGTCCGTCGCCGACGATCCACGCGCGCGCCCGCATTCCGCGATGAAGCAGGACCGCCATCGCGTCGATCAGCACGCCGAACCCTTTCTTCTCCACCAGCCGCCCGACGGCGAGCACGGTCGGAGTCTCATCACGGGCCATGACGGGGTCACCCGGGCAAGGCGAGACCGGCCGGCCTTGGGGGCGTCGGAACGTCCAGATCGCGAGGTCGATTCCGTTGTGAATGGTGACCACTTTCCGGCGCGGGACGTGGAATCCGCGATTCTCCAGGAATCGGCGGTTCTGATGGCTGATCGCGACGACGAAGGAGGCGAGTTGAAGGCGTTTCTTCAGCTTGTGCCGGTCCTCGTGTCGATGGCCCGACCAGTAGAGATCCTTGGCGTGCGCCGTGAAGCTGAACGGGATCCCGGAGAGCATCGACGCGAACTTGGCCTGGCGCGCCGGCCCGCTCGCAAAATGGGCATGAAGGTGATGCACACCCCGGGCGTGAGCTTCCCGTGCCAACCAGGGCGCGATGCGGAATTTGCTCCAGGCGCTCTCGCTCCCGCGACTCCGCACGTAGAGAAACGTACGCCCGTAGCGAATCGGGTGACGGAGGAGCATGGCTGCGTGGGTGCCAAACTGATCGAAGCGAGAAACGGCCGCGGGCAGCACGCGCACCGGCGCGCGCACGCGCGCGACGGCGGGCTGCCGGATCGTCTCGTCGTTCTCCTTCATGGAGAACACCACGACGTTCACGCCGAGCCGCTCGACCTCGAGAATCTCGTTCACGATGAACGTTTCCGAAAAGCGGGGGAACATCTTCACCACATAGCCGATGGTAAGCGGCCGTCTCGTTGCCCATCGCCAGCACGCGGGACGCGCGGCGTCGATCGCCTCCAAAGTCGCGTCGGCGACGTGGGACCAGGTCCAGGATTGTGCGGCGGCCGCGCGGCCGAGCCTGGCACGCGTTTCGGGATCACGGGCGAGGTCCACGAGCGTTCGCGCCAACGCTTGCTCGTCGCCGGGCTCCAGGAGCACGACCCCAGCCGCCTCGTCCAAAGTCCGGGCGAGATCGCCTACGCGCGAAGCGACCACCGGCTTGCCGGCGGCCCGGTACTCGGCAATCTTGAGCGGTGAGAAGTAGAAGTCGTCCGTCGGACCGTACGGCGCGGAGAGGATGTCGCAGGAGGCCAGATACTCGGGCACGCGTTCGTGCGCGACGGCGCCTGCGAATTCGATACGGTCCTCGATCGCGAGGGAGCAGGCGAGCTCGCGCAGACGCCCTCGTTCCGGACCCTCGCCGAGCACGAGGAGGCGAAGTCTGGGATCCTCGCGTGAGGCGGTCGCGAGCGCGCGCACGAGATGCTCGGTACCGTGCCAGGGCTTGAGACTGCCGGAGAACCCGACCCATACGGCGTCTTCGGGAGAAGACCCGTTCCGCACGGTCGTGCCGGGGCGGTCCGGGCGGAAGAGCTCCGGATCGACGCCGTTCGGGACGACCCGGATCCGGTCGGGCGCCGCGCCGAGCTGCTCGGCGTGAACCCGAAGCGCTTCCGACACGACGAGCACGCGGTCGGCGCGTCGGAGGATCCATCGTTCCACAGCGCGCGTGAGCCCCGGGAGAGCGAGACCCCGGTGGCGCGCCTCCTCGTCCGCCAAGGGGGCGTTCATCTCGAGGACGTGCGGCACGGCGAGGCGGCGCGCGAGGACCGAGCCCGCGACCGCGCACAGGCTGTAGCGCTCGTAGACGGCGTCGGGCGACCAGGCGCCCGTGACATCGGATGCAGAGCGGAAGAGCGCGACATTGTCAGCGAGGCGCAGGAACGCGCGCTCGAGCGCGGCGCGCGCGTTCGCGTCGCGGGACCGAAACGGCGTGAGGGCCGCCATCGCGCGCGCGGCCGAAGCCCATGTCCCCTGCGCGCGCGCCTCGACGACCCGGAAGGGGATGGGCGATCCGCCCGATCCTCCGCGTCCGGCATTCGTCGTCACGACCGCTGACTCGACCTCTTTGGCGTGCAGAGCCCGGACCAGGGATCGGACGTGGACCGAGGCTCCCTTCACTCCGCCCACCGGGACGCCACGGTCCGCGGAAACGTAGAGGATCCGTCGAACCGAAAGGCTCTGGGCGAGGATTCGAGTTCGCTCGGCCTCGCACCGTCGTGCGTCGAAGACCTCGAGGATGCGCGCGCGGGCGCGAGCGCCCACGAGGTCACGGGCGCCGGGCTCGCGGATCATCGACTCGAGGGCGTCCCCCAGCGCCTCCACATCGCCGGGCGCAACCAACGTGCCGCAGCCGTCCGCCACGAGCTCTTCGATCCCAGGAAGACGTGTCGCCACGACCGGCGTGCCGCACGCCATCGCCTCGGCGATGGCATTGGGGACGCCGTCCCGATCGCCGCTCTCGTCCACACGACAGGCGAGCGCGAAGCAGGTGGCGCCGCGCAGCGCCTCGCGCACCTCTTCCCGAACCAGGAGGCCGGTGAGGCGGACCTCGTTCGTCAGGCCTCGCTCGCGGACCTCGCGCTCCAGGATCCCGCGAAGGGGCCCCTCGCCGACGATGTCGAGATGGAACGAGACGCCGCGGTCCCGCAGCCGTGCCGCCGCGAGCACGAGCTGGTCCATGCCCTTCTTCGGCACCAGCCGGCCGATGCTGACGATGCGGGGAACGCCATTTCGAGCCACGGGAGAAGCACCGGGAGCAAAGAAATCGGCGTCGACGCCATGGTGCGCCAGGATCACGGTAGGGACGCGCCCTGGCGGCCCATGGCGCGCGGCGAGGGTCCGGAGATGCTCGGCGTGAGCGGTACTGCAGGCGAGCGTGAATCGCGCGCTTCCCATGCGACGCGCGAGTGATTCCGGCCGGGACGTGAAGATGTCCTTCGCGTGCGCCGCCATGCTCCAAGGGATTCCGGTCAGCCGGGAGGCTGCCTCCGTCACAGTGGCCGGCGTATGCGCCCAGGCGGCGTGGACGTGTGCCACGTCGTCGCGGAGGAGCCGGTCGGCCAGAAGGAGCCCCCGGATCCCATTTCGAAGCCCGCCAGGAGACAGATGGATGATGCCCCCGAGCAGATAGGAGGCGGTGCGGAACGGGTGGGTCTGGAACAGACGCTTCAGGGCGCTCCCGAGCTCGACGGCGCTGCGCCAGGAAAGAGGGGAAACGACCCACACCTCGTCGAGCAGCGCCTCCGCCTCGGGGTGTATTCGCACGTCCCGGACGGGAGGCAGCAAGGAGTAGATCCGTAGCGGCACGCCCCGGCGCCGCAGGGCCAGGACCTCGTTCAGCACGAAGGTCTCGGTAATGCGCGGGAACATCTTCGCCACATAGGCCAGCCTTCCTTCAGTATGGCTGGCGGCTGCGCATCGATCGT
>DASSLZ010000192.1:0-3266 GCA_035689165.1 Candidatus Eiseniibacteriota bacterium
GCGCCACCGCGAGGAGGACCCGCCCCTCGGCGGGAAGTCCCAGCCCCTCGCGGGAGGCGCTCCGATCGAGCGGACGGAAGCGGCCGACGTCCACGCCGTTCGGCACGACGTGGACGTGATCGCGCGCGGCGCCCAGCTCGATCGCGCGGCGCTCGAGGGACCGGGAGACGGCGACCACGGCCCGTGCCTCGCGCAGGGTGCGCTGGATCGGCCCGCGCTGCGATGCGCTCTGGGCGAGCACCTCGAGGTCGGAGCCGCGCACGGTGAGCACGAACGGGGCGCCGAGGTGGCGCGCCAGGCGCGCGGCCGCCGCGCCGTCGGGGTAGGCGTAGTGCGCGTCCACGAGATCGGGGCGCGCACCGCCCAGCGCCGCGTCGAGGGCCCCGCGGATCTGCGGCAGCGTCTCGGCGTGGAGCAGGGCCGCGTCCCAGCCCTTGAGGAGGCCGGGCAGCACCGCGAAGCGGGGATGGAGCACGTCGAATCCCGCCGGGTCCTTACGGCGGAGCGGCGTGCGCAGGACGCGGGGGTTTCGCCCCGCGTTCACCGGCGCGATGACGACGAGATCGGCATGCGCCGCCACGCCTGCGAGCCGGTTCCGCACGAAGATTCCCCGCGTCGGCTCGGCCGGGTTCGGAAAGAGCGTCGTGTAGGAGACGATGCGGAGGCGTGCGCCCTCGCGCCCCGCGGCGGTCCCCGGGCCGCTCACGCCGCGGCCGGCGCGAAGCGCCGCCCCCAGTGCTCGAGCACCAGGAGCGCCCAGAGCGGATAACTGCGGTCGCGGGTCCCCTTCTGGTGCTCGTCCCAGAGCGAGCGCATCGCGCCCGGCTCGAAGAGCGACTCGGTGAACGACCCGGGGGCGAGCACGCGCTCCTCGAACGGCGCGCGCAGCTCGCCGCGGAACCAGAGATCGAGCGGCACCGAAAAACCCATCTTCGGCCGCGTCAGCACGTCGGAGGGGACCAGCCCCTCCAGCGCGCGCTTGAACACGTATTTCCCCGACCCGTTCCGGATCTTGAGGTCGGCGGGGATCGTCGCGACGTGCTCGACGAACCGGTGGTCGAGGAGCGGCACCCGCACCTCCAGGGAGTGGGCCATGCTCGCGCGGTCCACCTTGGCCAGGATGTCGTCCGGCAGGTACGTCTTGAAGTCGACGTACTGGATGCGCGAGAGCGGATGCCACCCTTCCGAGCGGCGGAAGAACTCCTCCTGCACGCCGAAGGCGTCGTGATCCCCCACCTGCGCCCGCAGCGCGGGGCGGTAGAGGCGCGCCTTCATCGCCGGCGTGAACCAGCGCATCGTGTTGTGATAGGCGCGCTCGGGCGAGAGCGTCAGGTTGGTGAGGAGCGTCTTGCCGCGGAAGACCTGCGGCAGCCGGTCGGCCTTGGGATAGGCGGCCGCCACCGGCGCCAGGACGCCGCGCCGCACCCAGCGCGGGATGCGCGAGCGGATCCGGTTCTCGAGGTAGTCGAAGCGCATGCGCCGGTACCCCGCGAAGTTCTCGTCCCCTCCGTCGCCGGAGAGGCAGACCGTCACGCGCTCCCGCGCCGCTTTCGAGACGTACCACGTGGGGACCATGGAGGAGTCGGCGAACGGCTCGTCGTAGTGCCACGCCAGCGCGTCCAGGATGTCGGCCGCGTGCGCCTCCACGACCTTCTCGTGGGCATCGGTGCCGAAGGCGCGGGCCACCTGCCGCGCGAAGGGCAGCTCGTCGTAGGCGTCCTCGCGGAAGCCGATCGACTCCGTGCGCACGGGGCGGTCGTCCAGCTCCGCCATCACGGCGACGACCGCGCTGGAATCGATCCCACCGGAGAGGAACGCGCCGAGAGGGACCTCGCTCATCAGGTGGCACGCGACCGAATCGCGCAGCGCGTCGCGCAGTCCCTCGACGACCTCCTCTTCGGACCGCGCCGGGCCGGGGCGGATCGCGAGATCCCAGTACTCGCGCTCCTCGATCCCCCGCGCCGTCGCCGTCAGCGTGTGCCCGGGGCGGAGCTTCCGCACTTCGCGGAAGATGGAGCGCGGCGCCGGGACGTACAGGTAGGTCAGGTACTCGTCCAGCGCGAGCGGATCCAGCGTCGGCTTGAAGGACCGATCCTCGAGGATCGCCTTGATCTCCGAGCCGAAGCGGAGCGTGGTTCCGTCCCAGGCGTAGTACAGCGGCTTGATGCCGAGACGGTCGCGCGCGAGGAAGAGGGCGCCCTCGGCCTCGTCCCAGATCGCGTAGCCGAACATGCCGCGCAGGCGCCGAACGGAGTCGGGGCCCCACTGGCGATAGGCGAGGAGGATCGTCTCGGTGTCGGTCTCGGTGCGGAACCGGTGCCCCAAGCCCTCCAGCTCGCGCCGCAGCTCCCGGTAGTTGTAGATCTCGCCGTTGAAGATGATCGCCAGCCGGCCGTCCTCGGTGAACATCGGCTGGTGCCCCGTTTCGATCCCGATGATCGAGAGGCGGCGGAAGCCGAGGCCGATGGGCCCCTTCACGTGGACGCCGACGTCGTCGGGACCCCGGTGGACGATCGACGAGGTCATGCGCTCGACGACCGCGCGGTCCACCGCGCCGGCGCCGGGTGCGAAGAGGCCGCAGATACCGCACATCTCAGGCAGTCTCCACGTTCAGATCCGCCTCGTCGCGGGGTCCATGAAGGTCCGGTGCCACTCCTCGAGGATCAGGAGGCACCAGATCCAATCGCTGTAGTCCCTTTGACCTGCCTCGTGCAGTTGAAGCACTTCGCGAATCCGTTCGGGGCGGAAATAGCCGCGCGCGAGCGTGCGGGGGTCGAGGAGGCGCTCGCGGGCGACCGCCTTCAGATCGCGCCGGAACCACTCCCCCTTGGGGACGGCGAAGCCCTGTTTCCGCTTGGTGAAGACGGCCTCCGGGAGCCGCTTGGCGAGCATCTTCCGGAACAGGTACTTGGAGACGCCCTCTCGAAGCTTGAGCCCGGTGGGCACGCGGGCCATGAAATCCACCAGCGTGTAGTCGAGGAGTGGCGCGCGCGCTTCCAGCGAGTGCGCCATGCTCGCGCGGTCCACCTTGGTCAGGATGTCGTCGGGGAGGTAGGCGACCGTGTCGATCCACTGGAGCCGGCTCACCAGATCGAGCGGCTCGAGGTCCGCCCGGGTGAGCCCGGCCGGAAGGGTCGCGCCCCCGTTCCCGCCACCGTTCCCCACTTCGGCGCGCATCGCCGGCGCGTAGAGCCAGGACTTGATGTAGGGGTAGAGCCCGAGGTCGTAACCGCCCGTCAGCACGGAATGATGCGCGGCGGCGTAGA
>DASSLZ010000193.1:0-7045 GCA_035689165.1 Candidatus Eiseniibacteriota bacterium
CGACGCGCCGGCCGCCTGGACCGCGTCGCTTGCGCCCTCCGGGGCCGAGACGCTCGTGTCGCTCGCGGGTTCCGGCATCGCCGCTTCGGGCCGGGCCTGGGTTCGGATGGGTGGATTTCGACTGGAAGCGCTCGTCTCCGACGCCGCGGCGCCGGAGGGAGGGGGATCGTCCGCGGGCTCGCTCCGCATCGAGTGGGGGCGGGAAGACCAATAGAATCGTCCAGAGAGCTCTGGAGGATCGGGGGACCGTATGCGTTACGCGGATCGGATGAGCCAGCTGGGAACGGAGACCGCTTTCGAGGTGCTCGCCAAAGCGCGGGCGCTCGAGGCCAAGGGGCGCTCCGTCGTGCATCTCGAGATCGGAGAGCCGGATTTCGACACGCCGGCGCCGATCCGCGCGGCGGCGGTGCGCGCGCTCGAGGAGGGGTTCACCCACTACGGCCCTTCGGCCGGCCTGCCCGAGGTGCGCGAGGCGATCGCGGCCTACATCGCGCGCGACCGCAAGCTGACGGTGGCCGCGGACCAGGTCGTGGTGACGCCGGGCGGAAAGCCGGTGCTCACGTTCGCGGTGCTCGCCTGCGTCAATCCGGGCGATGAGGTGATCGTTCCCAATCCGGGCTTCCCGATCTACGAGTCGGCGGTGCGCTTCGCCGGCGGCACGCCCGTGTCACTCGCGCTGCGCGAGGAGCGCGGCTTCCGCTTCGGCGCGGCCGACGTGGAGGCGCTGATCACGCCGCGCACCAGGATGCTGATCCTGAACTCGCCCCACAATCCGACGGGATCGGTTCTCGGCCCGTCCGACCTGGATCAGATCGCGGACCTCGTGAAGGGCAAGGACATCTGGGTCCTCTCGGACGAGATCTACTCGAAGATCCTCTACGACGGCGTGCACGAGTCGATCGCGACGCGCCCCGGCATGCAGGAGCGCACGATCCTCCTCGACGGCTTCTCCAAGACCTATGCCATGACCGGCTGGCGGCTGGGCTACGGCGTCATGAACGCCACGCTCGCCAAGCACGTCGCGCGGCTGGCCACGAACGTCTATTCGTGCGCCACGTCGTTCGTCCAGCGCGTGGCGCCGACGGCGCTGGGCGGGCCGCAGGACGAGGTGAAGGCGATGGTCGCGGAGTTCCGCCGCCGGCGCGACGCGATCGTGACCGGGCTGAACGAGATTCCGGGCGTCACCTGCGCCAAGCCCTCGGGGGCGTTCTACGTGTTCCCGAACGTGAAGGGGCTGGGCATGAAATCCGCCGAGGTGGAGCAGGCGCTCCTGGAGGAGGCGGGTGTCGCCGCGCTCTCGGGAACGGCCTTCGGCTCGTTCGGCGAGGGGTACCTGCGCTTCTCCTACGCCAACTCCATCGAGAACATCCGGGAAGGATTGAAGCGCTTCGGCGCCTTCGTCGAGAGCCACAGCAAGGCCGCGCGATGAATCGATGAGCGCGACCTCGTCCGGCGGCTCGGCGATTCCATGAGCGCTCCGGCGCGGCGCGTCTTCATCACGCTCGGCGGCAACGCGATCCTCCCCGCCCGCGGGACGGGAACGTTCGAGGAGCAGTGCGCGATCACGCGCGCCACGATGCAGCCGATCGCGGCGCTGATCCGGGACGGCGCGCGCGTGGTGCTCTCGCACGGCAACGGACCCATCGTCGGGAACATCCTGATCCGGAACGAGGCTTCGCGCGACCAGATCCCCCCGATGCCGCTCGACGTGTGCGGCGCCGACTCGCAGGGCGGCATCGGCTACATGATGCAGCAGCTGCTCCAGAACGAGCTGAAGCGGCTCGGCCTGGGGGATCGGACCGTCGTCACCGCGGTCACGCAGGTGCTGGTGGACGAGCGCGATCCGGCGTTCCGCCGCCCCACCAAGCCGATCGGTCCCTTCTACACCCAGGAGCGGGCCCGCCTGTTGGCGCGCGAGAAGGGGTGGACGGTGGTGGAGGACTCGGGTCGCGGCTACCGCCGCGTCGTCGCCTCGCCGCGGCCCCTCGAGGTGATCGAGATCGGCGCCATCCGCGAGCTGGTCGACAGCGGCGCCGTGGTGATCGCGGCCGGGGGCGGCGGGATCCCGGTCACCCGGCAGTGGGATGGGGCCCTCCACGGCATCGAGGCCGTGATCGACAAGGATCTTGCGGGCAGCCTGCTCGCGCGCTTGCTCGGCTGCGAGCAATTGGTGATTATCACCGGCATCGACCGGGTGGCGCTGCACTACGGCCGGCCGGAGCAGCGCGATCTCGCCGAGGCGACCGCCGACGAGATGGCCCGCTGGATGGACGAGGGGCATTTTCCTCCGGGAAGCATGGGGCCGAAGATCCAGAGCGCGATCGAATTTCTCCGCGGCGGCGGTCGTGAGGTGGTGATCACGTCGCCGGGGAACCTGATCGAGGCGCTGGCGGGAAGACAGGGGACGCGCATCCGGCGGGATTGAAGGCACAGCCAAGCGCCGGTCGGAACGGCGGCCGTACGGGAAGACGGCCGAGGGGGAGGGAGGATGGGCGGCAAGGAGGCGACGCTCGCGGGACGCGATGCGGGGATTGCGGTGCGCGATCTCTCGCTGCCGTCGGACGGGCGCTGGGCGATCCGCGCGTTGACCTTTGCCGCGCGCGCGGGGGCGCTCCACCTGATCCTGGGCGAGCGCGACACCGGAAAGACCGCGCTCCTCGAGACGATCGCGGGCCTTCGCGCCCCGGCGAAGGGCGCGGTGCTCGTGGGCGGGGACGAGAGCTCCCCGGCCGCGCGGCGCCGCGCGCTGGCCCTGATTCCGCGCGAAACCCCGGTCCGCCAGCTTCGGGTCCTCGAACGCCTACTCCTCCACGACACCCCGCGGGCCGCGAAGGTCGGAATTCAGTGGAAGCAGGGGCGTGAGGAAGCGCGTGCCCTGGCCGCGCGCGTGGGCCTGGAAGCGCTCCTCGAGGTGCCCTACGAAGCGCTCCGCCCCGTGGAGCGGAAGCTGATCGAGGTGGCGGCCGCCGTGCGCCAGCACCCGGCCGCGCTGCTCCTCGACGAGCCGACCGCGGACCTGGGCCCGCACGAAGCCCGCCACTTTCTCGCCACCCTCCATCGAATCCTGGGCGAAGAGAAGATCCCGGGCGTGCTCGCCACGACCTGGCCCCGCGACGCCTTTCCCGAGGGCTCGGCCGTCACCATCCTGTGGCGGAACACCGATCCCGCGACGCTGCCGCTGGAAGGGATGACCGAATCGGCGCTGGTGGAGCGCTGGACCGGCGGCCTGGACATCCGCCGCGCGCCCAGCGGGCCGCACGCGCCCGGCGACGTGCTGCTTCGGGTCGAGGGGTTGATCCTGCACGGCCGCGGCCGCGAGACGTCGCTCGCCGGCGTGGACTTCGACGCGGCGGCGGGCGAGGTGCTCGCGATCGTGGGCGCTCCGGCCGACGGACTCGACCTCCTCCACGACGCGCTCCTCGGAAACCGGCGCCCCGACCAGGGCTCGATCCATTTCCTCGGGAAGGAGATCGCCAGAGCGCCGCGCCGCGTGCGCGTCGAGTCGGGGATGACCTTCGTGAACCCGCCGATCGCGCGGGATCAGTCGGTGGACGAGTTCACCGTCGAGGAGAACCTCATCCTGGGCCAGACGCACGTGCCCCCCTTCGCGCGGAAGGGATTCCTCCGGCCGGAGTCGGTCCGGGGGAACTGCCTCCGCGCGCTCGAGGACTTCGAGATCGTGGGCGCCACGCCCCGGTCGCGCCTGCGCGACCTGAGCCTGGGGCAGCGCCAGCGGCTGATCGTCGCGCGCGAGGTGATCCACAACCCGCGGCTCCTGGTCGTGCGGTCGCCGGGGCAGGGTCTCTCGCTGGAGGCGCAGGAATACGTGCGCCGCACGCTCATTCTCCAATGCGAGCGGGGGAGCGGCCTGTTGTGGCTGACCGACGAGCCCGAGGAGGCGATGCGCGTGGCCGACCGGCTCGCCGTCCTCACGCTGGGCAAGTTCGTGTGGCTGCCGGTGACGGAGACGCTCACGCGCGAAGCGATCATCGCGGAGATGTCGGGAGCGGCGGCGTGATTCCGGGCCGCTGCCGCGCGGGCAAACGCGAGATCCTGGCCAACGCGCTCGTCCTGCTCGCCTTGATCGGCGGGACGCACGCGCTCGGCGTCGGCGTGCTCGACCTGAACCCCTCGCGCTGGACCGCGCCCTGGACCGGCGACGTCGTGCTCGTGGGCGCGGGTCTCCTCTTCCTGGGTGTCGCCTTCCTCATGCCGCTGCACGGCGGCATGATCAATCTCGGCATCCACGCCGAGTTCCTCGCGGGCTACTCGGTGGGGGCGATCATCGTCCGCGGCGGCGTGTTCGGTCCCGGGCTGCAGGCGGGACTGGGCCTGGTGGCCGGCGCGGCCGTGGGGGCGCTGGTCGGCTTCGGGATCGCGGCGCTGCGCCAGAAGTTCGCCGTGCACGAGATCCTGAGCGGACTCCTGGGGGCGGCGCTCTTCGTGCCGCTGGCCCGGGCGCTGTCGGTGGACCGGATGGCACCGCCCGCGCTGGCGATCGACCTGCCCGCGCTGACCCAGCCGCTGAAGTGGGCGCCGGGGCTTTCGCTCGCTCCCGGGGTGGTGCTCGCCTGGGGCATCCTGCTGCTCGCCCTCTCCATGGTCGTGGCGGTGCTCTTCGCGCATTTCCTGCGCGCCACGGTCAGCGGCTTCGAGGTGCGCGCCTCCGGAGCCAATCCGCTCGCCGCCGCTGCCATCGGCACCGACGTCGAGGGGATCCAGCGCTCGATGATGGCGCTGGGCGGCGCGTGCGCGGGTTTGACGGGCGCGCTCCAGCTCTGGACCTCTCCCGCGGTGGCGCTCGAGCGCTGGCCGTTCCCGCTGGGCTTCGCGGGCATCGCCGTCGCGCTGCTCGGGCTGGGCTCTCTGCGCGGGGCCGCCATCGCCGCGTTCGTGCTCGCGGCGTGGCTCAACACGCCCTACGTGGCCCAGGTGTTGGACCATCCCGGCTACGGCGCCGGCGCGGCGGCGCTCCTGCTCCTCCCCGCGCTGTGGATTCTCCCGCGGACGTTCCCCGACTTCGGCGCGCCGCGCGCCGTGTGGCGGACGAGGTTCCGCGAGGAGTAGCCTCCCATGCGCGTCGCGACGGCCATGGGTCTCGCCTGGATGCTGGCGCTCGCGACCGCCTCGTGTTCGGCGCCGATGGCGTCGTGAGCGATCCCGCGAGGTGGCGCTCGATTGCCGCGGATCGAATTCGCGACGGAGCGCGCCGGCTGCTCCGGGAGAACGAGAAGAAACTGCGACGGCTGGGCGCCGCGACCACGGAACGCTTCCTTCCGGAGTGAACGCCCCTTGCCGCGGTTCGCGGCGGGGGTGTATCGTACCTCTCTCCTCGTCGAACGCGTAGAATCCCCCGGTTCCATCCCCGACGCCACCGCGCCATCGGCGCACGGAGGATGGTCATGCTTCGAACGTGGGTACTCCTGCTGTGGCTTCTGGCCGCGACGATCGCGGCGTCCCTGGTCGTTCGCCTGGTCCCGTTCGCGAGGGCAGAGATCGGTGGGGACGGGCTTCGTCTCTCCGAGATCCTGGCCGGCCCGGCGCGCGACTGGGACGGCGACGGCGTCTACGACTCTCGCGGCGACGAGTGGGTCGAGGTGCTCAACCACGGCGCGGCTCCGGTGGACCTGGCACCGTATCGGATCGCCGACGCCGACTCCACCATCCGCTACGAGCTCTCGGGAACGCTCCTGCCGGGCGAAGCGCGGCTGGTGACGGGAAGCGCGGCCGTGGCGCAACAGCGCTCCCTGGGCCGGACGGCGAGCGGGCTCTCGCTCAACAACTCGGGCGACACGGTGATCCTGTTTCGGATCGGCGCCACCGACACCACGCTGGTGGACGCGCACCGCTACGGAAGCATCGAGGGCGCGAGCGACCGCTCCACGGGGTGGATCGACGATCCCGCGGCGTGGGTCCTGTTCGACGGGCTCAACAAATACTCGGGCGCGGGCGAGCCGCAGGGGACGGGGTGCAGTCCCACGCCGGGGGCGCGGAACGGATGCCCTCTTCCCGTGACGGAGACCACGTGGGGGAAGATCAAGTCCATCTACTCGAGTGGCCGGTGATGCTACTTAGGTATACCTCTCCAGGGTACTAGGAAACTGGTGTTTCCCAGGAAGTTTGTGAAATAGTTCACAATGTTCGGGCGGAAAGCGCGGCGCGGCCGACGGCCTTTGGGCGATGCGCCCCAGCGTCCGCGCTACCGCCCGAACACCTCCTAGGGTTTCTGACTCGAAACCGAAAGCGGCGGCCGGAAGGGACAGCCGGCCGCCTCTTCTTTTGGGGCGGGATGGTTCAGGGGAGCTCGGCGGGAGCGATGCGGCCGTTGTACAGCTCGATGCGCGGGGTCCACGACCGGACCGAGCGGTAGACCTCGGCGTCGGACTGCGTGAATCCGGAGTAGGCGACTCCGCTGTCGGCGGTCGGCACGCCGTCTGGCGTATTGAGCGAGAGGCTCGCGACCTGGAAGCCGTCCGCGTCGTTGAGCGCGATCCGGAAATTGAAGACGTTGGCGGGTGGGACGGGAACGATCCCGATCTGGTAGTAGAGGCGGTCGTTTCGAAAGGCCGTCTTCAGCCGGAGCGTGTACTTGTTGTCGTACGTCAGCGCTCCCCAGTCGTGCACGCGGGCCAGCTCCTCGGCCTCGCGCCTGTGGTCGCCCGGGTTCTCGATGCGGACGAAGCGCGACCCCTGCAGGTAGTCCACTGCGCCGGTCAAGCGATCCAGCCGGACGATGCGCCCCTGGCCGTCCCCCTGGATGTCGTAGCGGCCGCACCCGGGAGCCGCGAGCGTGAGCAGCGCGAGCGCGACCCCAAGCGCGGCTCGCCGCGTCCCGAAGGCGAGTTGCCGGTGCCTGTCGCGTCCGTTCACGCGGACGAGTTTCGCATGGAAACAGGTACTTAGGTAGCAGTACCTGTGTACCATTCCGTCAGGGCCGGCACCGTGTTACGCTTCCGCCTCGGAAGTCGCCCACCTCCCCGAATCCTCATCGTCCCGAGAGCGGTCGTACCGACAGGAGTCTCCGCCATGTCGCGAGTCGCGTCGC
>DASSLZ010000194.1:0-6492 GCA_035689165.1 Candidatus Eiseniibacteriota bacterium
TGAAGTGGGATCCGGTCTCGAGCAGGAGCTTCACCGCCCGGGCGCACGCGATCATCTCCGCCTCGTGGGGAACTTCGACTAGGAATCGTTGCATCGGTCACCCTCCTCGGAAGTGCACGCTACGGGTCACGATAGCATCGCCCGACAGGCGTCGGCAATCGGCAGCCGACACGCCACGGACGACCTCACGCTCATGGCCCCAGGCTCTCCAGCCGGATTCTGGGCGCTCCTCCCCCGGTACAGGATGTGCCCGTTCAGGAAGACGCTGACTTCGTCGCTATAGCCGATGCAGAGCTTCTTCACCTCGTCGCGGGGCGACGGGATGGTGGTCCGGGCATACACGACGGCCGTGCCGGGCTGGGATCCAGGCGCTTCGAGAAGTCGTTGGCGAACGAGACCCGGGGATGCGGGCTGTCGCGATACCGATTGATCGCGACGATGCCAGGCGGCTCGGCCTGGACCTCCTGCCAGCGCATCGTGTCGCTCTCGGCTCGCGACAGCGGTCGCTCCAGACCGCGTTGGAGCGCGTCCTAGGAGGGCGACAGGCTCCACTGCGTCAGGGTGCCGGGCGGCATCGGCGGGAGGTGCCGCCCCCATGGCGCGTCCGGCGAGGCGCGAACGTCGAAGTTCGAGAAATACGTCGCGCCGGTCAGGGCGGCGAGGCCCACACGACCCTTCTCCACGCCGCTCTTCAAATCGTCCATGACGAGCGCGGGCTTGGTCATGTCCGAGACGTAGAATTTCGCCTGCGCGCCCGTCAGCTCCAGACGGAGGTGAAACCATTGGTTCTTCGGGATCTCGACAGCGGCCGTGAAGCCGGGGCCGTTGTACAACTGCCAGTTCAGGCCGGTGTTGAGGACCGGAGTGTACTGGATGGCATCCGGATATTCGGACCTGTGCTGTCGAAGATAGACCCACTCGGCATTCTGATCGCCGCTCGCCATGCGACACTCGATGCCGAAGAAGCCGCGACTCGCCGGAGTCGTGACATCGACGTCGATGACCCCGTCGCGCATCTCCAGATCCCGCACGGTTGCTTCCGCTCCGTCCAGGTAGAGGCAAGGGCGCCCTTCGTATTCGGTCACCTCGGCCTCGCCTGCCAACGACCACCGGATGGTGTCTGGAGGAACCGAAAGCACCCCTGTCGTCTCGGAACATGCGGTGCGGGCTACGAGAAGGGCCATCCTGCTGGCGAGCAGGAATCGAAGCATGACTGTCCTCCGAAGTGACCGATGTCGGTGCTGGAGCGGCCGGCAGACGGCGTGATGGGGGACAGGATGGCTAGAGCGTAGCGACCTGGCGTTGGTTGAAGCGCCTGGGGGCTCCCGTTTGGAACCTCAAAGGCTTGACGCGGAATCAGTACGTCTTGTCCCCCTCCTTATCCTTCTCCTGCTTCTTCTCCCGGTGCTCCTTCGCCATCTTCTGGTCCCACCGCTCCAGCAGGTCGTCGTACCGCCGGTCGCCTCGGAGGGCGTCCAGATCGGAGTCCGAGCCCACGTGCTCGCCGATCTCGAAGCCGGCCTTGTCCGCACGATCGAGCCACTGGAACGCCTGGTCGACATCGCCCGATCGAGCCGCGCAGCAGGCGAGGTTGTACATGACCGTCGGGCTTTGATAGCCCAGGTCGAGCGCTCGCTCATAGGCGGCGGCGCCTCCCTTGGGATCCCCCGCTTCCAGGCGGGCGAATCCCAGATTGGCCCACGCGCGCCCCAGGTTGGGATGCTCTTTGGTGACACGCTCGAACCGCGACAGCGAGGCGCGCCAATCCTCCGGGCCTCTGAACCCGAACGGCATGGACCCGTAGAGCTGCAGGTCCTTGGTCAGGCGAACGAGCTGATAGAAGTGGGGATCGCCCTGGAGCAGGCGCAGATCGTCGTCCTGGATCATGACCTGGCTGTTGTCGAAGCCGTTCTCGATGGCGCGTTCCAGGGCGTCGAACGCGCGCCGCTTATCGCCATGCAGCGCGTAGGCGCAGGCGATGTTGTACATCGCGTTCGTGCTTCCGGTCTGTCGCACCTCTTCCTCGAACGCGGCGACCGCCCGGTCGTACTGACCTGCTCGGAGGAGGTCGATGCCCGACGGATCGTTCGGCAATGAGCCCGCGACTCGGTACACGGTGGGCGGCACGCTCGCGACCACAGGCATAGGCACGCTCGCCGCCATCGGCGTCGGGAGCGGCTGCGGGGACGCGAGTGCCTCGAACCGGGGATCGGCTCGGAGATCCTTGAGGTTCGGGTCCGACGCCATCTCGGTTCCATCGAAGCCCGCTTGGATGGCCGCCTCCAGCGTCCTCATCGCGTCCTCGTTCGCGCCGGCTTTGGCCAAGGCGCCGGCGGCCCGGTACAGCGATTCCGGACACCGATGACCCGCCGCGACCGCGGCCAGGTACGACGAGACGGCCCGGACGTAGCTTCCCTCCCGGAACGCCTCCTCGCCCGCGCGGAAGCTCTGCTCGCCGACTTTCGACTGCTCGGGCGACTGCGGCGTGGTCGGCTCTCGGTCGAGGATCGCGTGGACCGCGGCGCTCGGGTCCCCTGCCGGTATCGACGCCGTCTCCGACGCCGGATCGACGAGCCGGCCGACGGGATGAGCCGCCACGACGTGGACCGTGGCGGTCACGACCAAGAGGAATGCCGCGGAACCGATCGTCGCGACGATGCCGGCACGGGAAGCAGGCCCGCGACGTTGCTTCGCCGAAAGGATCGAGACCAGGCGGCCTTCGAGATTCGACCGCTGCGCCAGGGCCGGCGCGACCCCCGCCAGGGTGCCGGGGCGCGTCATGGAGCGCACGATGGCGAGCAGGCGCTCGGCGTAATCGGTGGGCCGTTCGCCGGCGGCGAGCACCAGGTCGTCACAGCAGCGCTCGCACTCGCGCCGGGCGATCCTCGCCAGCATCCACACGAGCGGGTGGAACCAGAACAGCGAGGTGACGACCCGGCCGAGGAGGAGCCCCATGCCGTCGCGCCGGGCTACGTGGGCCACCTCATGGAGAAACACGACGCGCAGCTGTTCCCGCGTCCAATGGCGGGCTCCCAGCGGCAGAAGCAGCACCGGGCGAAGGAATCCCCAGACGACGGGAACGCCAACGTTCGCGCTTTCGCGGAGGTCCACCGGGCGGGACACGCCCAGCCGCTCACGCGCCTCGTCCAGGTCGTGTCGCAGCGAGGCGTCTTCGATCCGTCGCGCGCGCCGAGCCGTGATCCATGCGGCAGCGAGCGAAAGGAAGAGATGCAGGAGCAGCGCCGCCGTCACGACCGATGTGATCAGAATCGCAAGAGTGATGGCCTGGCTTCCGGAGACGTGCAGCGAGGCGGGCGCGGTGATTCCCGTCACGGTTCCGATGTGGGGCCGAGGGAAGCCGACGCTGCTCGAGCCCCCTGCCACCTCGGGCGCCGGAGCCGGGCGCTCCACGGTAGACGTCGGCACCGGCTTCGCCGGCAGGATGGGGAGGGAAACGCTCGGGAGGAGCGCCCAGGCGATGGGCAGCGCGATCAAGGCGGTCAGCGTGGTCGTCGCGGCGAGATGGCGCTTGGCCGCGGAGGCGTGTCGGAGGAGTGCGCAGAGGCAGCCTCCAGCGGCCGCGATCAGGGTGACTCGAACGAGCAGGGACAGCAGATCGCCCCAGCTCGCGCCCGCGAGAAGCGAAAAGAGGGCTCCCGTCGAAAAGGTCATTTGCGTTCCTCGTTTCTGGCCTGCTCGATCAGCTTGGCCATGCGGTCCAGCTCCTGGGGGGTCAGCTCGGTGCCGGGCTGCTCGAGCAGCGTCAGGACGGCGCCGGCGGCGGAACCGTTGAAGAAGGTCGTGAGCAGATGCTCGATCGCGCCCTGCCTGGCCTTGTCCCGGGTCAGGACGGGCTTGTAGACGTAACGGGTGCCATCCTCCTCGTGTTTCAGAAATCCCTTCTGCTCCAGGATGCGCAGCGTGGCGCGCACCGCGGAGTAGCTGGGAGGCGACGAGAGGCGAGACTGAATCTCGCCGGCGGTCGCGCTCGCTCCCTCGGACGCATAGACGATGTCCATGATCTCCCGCTCGCGACGGCTCAAGGTCTTCAATCGCTTCACGTGCCCCTCCCGGTGCTGGGTTTTTAGCAGTGCTGAATTATTAGCACTGCGCGCCGCGGGCTGTCAATACGCAAAGCGATCGTGCCGCCTCGAGCGGCGCCTTCCGGTGCAACCACCAACAAGTCAAACGATTACAATTGCGGGATGGCGTCCCTGCCGCGGCTGAAAGGCGGTCTCCAGATTCTCCTGTGGATCGCGATCGTGGTGCTGGGCACCTACGCGTTCACACGCCTGCGCTGGCGGCTCGAAGAGCGCTACCCCCTGGTCAAGTTCGAGCAGACGCGCGAGGCGCAGCAGTTCGTCAGCCTGCGCCAGTACGCGGCGCGCGAGCAGCTGGGGTCGTTTCTCCCCTCCCACGATGCCCAGATCGCGATCGGGGAACGCCTCCTGCGCGACGTGCTCACGCGCTCCCTGCCGATCCGGCAGTCGTTCGAGCACGGCCGCTACGAAGCGCGGCTCGACCGCGCGCGTCTCGAGCTGGAGGACGGCCTGGCGTCGATCCGGATGTTCGGTCAGGTGCGTAGGGTCGATCCCAAGCGCACGATCCAGGCCGACGTCGAGCTGCAGACCCACATCGACGTCGTGGAGTTCCGCCCCGACGTGGGGACGATTCGGGCGGGGCTGAGCGTCACGGGCGCGCACGTGATCCGGGCGGGCCATGGCTCCGCAAAGACCTTCATGAATCCCGCGGCGCGATTCTTCGGGGGACTCAAGGTCGAGGATTGGAATCGGGAGCGCCTCAGCCTGGAGCTGCCGATCCATCTCGACCAGGAGATCACGATTCCTGACATTAACGGCGAAGTGTCCTTGAGAGCGCGCCGCATCCCGCTTCGCGTCCGGGTCTCGGCGCTGACCGTGCTCCAGAACAGGCTCGTCCTCAGCCTCTTCCTGGAGCGCGACGCGGACGCCGGCGAACCCCCACCTGCGGAGCCCGCGCGAGTCGTGCTGACGCCCCGCGCCCGCGAACAGATGGAGGAGACGGCCCGGCGTCTCTTCCAGCAAGGCCATGGGGTCGCCGCTCGCGACAGCATCCTGCGGCGCGTGCAGGCCCTGGCGGCGCGCGACTCCCTGTGGCAGGGGATCCTCTCGTCCGATCGGGACGTGGTGGTTCTCGTGCCCCGATCGCTGTGCCAGGTGCTCTGCAACCGCGTCGCCCGCAGTTATCTCCAAGGCGTCCAGCTCAACCTGGATCCGAAGGTCTCCGTGCACCTGGACGAGCAGATTCGCGTGCGGGCACTCGGGGGGAACGTCGGCGCGGGCAAGATCGTCGGCGACTTGCGGGTCACCAGTCTGCGGGGGCGCCTGCGCGTCAGCGAAGATCCTCGACTCGCGCTGGTCCCGCCCGACGGGTTCGAGATCACAGCGCCGGTTCGTGTTCAGGAGGGACAGGGCCGGGTGCGCCTCGACATGCGTTGGGATCCGAGCTTTCTGGTGAGCATCGTCTGCCGCGGGTTCGGTTTCGGAGAAACCCTTTCCGGTGAAGTTCTCCCCTTCTCGCACGTTCTTCGGACCCGGGTGCGCTTCCAGACCCGAGGCTCGCGATTCGTCGGCCGCCCGCTCGTTCGCTCCGATCGAGTGTCGGTGCCCTGCGAATTCACACCGGCGTCCTACACGAAAGTCCGCACCGCGCTCCTCGAGCAGGACCGATTGCTTCGCTGCGGCCTGGTCATGGATGCCGACACCGTGCTCGAGAAAGTGCGCGGGCTCGTCCGGCACAGCGTGCGCTTCACGATGCCGAGCACGCTGTTCAAGCCGTTCGGATTTCCGTTGTTCCTGGAAGAGGAGTACACGGCGGGAGAGTTCCGCATCGCCGCCCTCGCCCGGAAGCCGGAGGTCATCGTGCGGCCGTCCTACCTGCGCCTCGGCTTCAACGCCGAGCTCGCCGTCCGCAGCCAGGAGATGATCCGCCCCGGGGGTGAGGCGGTTCCCAAGCTGCGGGCCACGCCGCCTTCGACGAAAGCTCCGCGCGCCAGCCGATTTCCTAAGGGAGGTCCTTGACCAGGACGCGCCCGCACGTGGAAAGCCAGCGCAGCTGGGCTCGCGTCAGTTCGATGGCACCTCGGGTCGCGAGTGCGCTCAGGCGGGAGTTCTCTCGCTCATACTCGGCCAGATCCATTCGCATCAGCGCGAGCGTCCGGAGCAGCCCGGCCCGGGCTTCCGCGAGAAACCGTTTCCGGGTCTCCAGCGGGAGCGCCGCGAGGAAGTAGATCCGGATTCGGACGGGATCGTGCAGCGCTCCGAGATCCCCATCGTTCAAGCCGCGAAGCCATCCTTGTAGCGCGCGCCTGCCGAGGGACGTCACCTCATACAGACTCTTTCGCTGCCGACCGTTGGCGTCGCGACGAGAATGAAGAAGCCCGCCAGCATTCAGGCGGGCGACCAACGGGTAAATCGCCCCTGCGCTGCCGCTGAATCGCACGCTTCGTGACCT
>DASSLZ010000195.1:0-3169 GCA_035689165.1 Candidatus Eiseniibacteriota bacterium
AACGCGCTCTGGGCCGTGGCCGAACGCGCGCTGGCGGCGCTCGAGCCGCAGTCGTTCGGCTACCGCCGCGCCGCGCCGCGCGTCGCGCTCACGCCGTCGGCGGCCCGGGCGGCGCTCGACGCCGTCTACGCAGCCGACCGCGCGCTCAAGCGGGGCGAGGTGCGGGACGCGGAGCTGCGCGATCTCATCGAACGGAGACTCATGGAAGGGGAAGGAGCGACGGGAAGACATGGCTGAGCCGCGACCGACCGGGCCGGACACCGCCCACCCGGCTGAGGAATCGCGCGGGGAGGAGCGCGGACGGAGCTATCCGTTCCGCGAGCTGGAGGCCGCCGCCCGGAAGCGCTGGGTGGAGGAGCGCCTCTTCGAGCTGCGCGATCCGATGAAGGCGGAGCGCCGCTTCTACTGCCTCAACATGTTCCCGTATCCCTCGGGCGATCTCCACGTCGGCCACGGACGCAACTACATCCTCGGCGACGCCGTGGCGCGCGTGCGGAAGATGCAGCGCTTCACGGTGCTCCAGCCGATGGGCTGGGACGCCTTCGGGCTGCCCGCCGAGAACGCGGCGATCAAGAACAAGACGCACCCCGCGGTATGGACGCGGAAGAACATCGCGCGGATGAAGGCGCAGCTCTTCGCCTGGGGCGTGATGTTCGACTGGAACCGCGAGATCGCCTCCTGCGATCCGTCCTACTACCGGTGGACGCAGTGGATCTTCCTCAAGCTCTACGAGCAGGGGCTGGCCTACCGCGCCATGGGCTCCGTGAACTGGTGCCCGTCGTGTCAGACCGTGCTCGCCAACGAGCAGGTCGTGGACGGCAAGTGCGAGCGGTGCGGCACGGTCGTCGAGACCCGCGAGCTGGAGCAGTGGTACTTCAAGATCACCGACTATGCCGAGCCGCTGCTGCGCGACCTGGCGCTGCTCGAGCACTGGCCCGAGAAGGTTCGCGTGATGCAATCGAACTGGATCGGCCGGAGCGAGGGCGCGTCCGTTCGCTTTCCGATCGCGGGGCGCGAGGCGCTGCTCGAGATCTTCACGACGCGCCCCGACACGCTGATGGGCGCGACGTTCATGGTCGTGGCCGCCGAGCACCCGCTCGTCGTGACGCTGGCGTCAGAGGGAAAGCTCTCGCCGGATGCGATCCGCTTCGTGGACCGTCTGAAGCGCGCGCGCGTCGAGAACCGCTTCGCCGTGGAGACCGAGAAGGAGGGGGTCGCGCTGGGGGTGGAAGCCGTGCACCCGCTGACGGGCGCGCGCCTGCCGGTCTGGGTGGCCAACTACGTCCTGATGGGCTACGGCACGGGCGCGATCATGGCCGTGCCCGCGCACGATCAGCGCGACTTCGAATTCGCGACGCGGTACCACCTGCCGATCGTCGAGGTGATCCGTCCCGCCGAGGGCCCGGCATTCGACGGAACGGCGGCATACGAAGGGGACGGCGCTCTGGTCCACTCCGCGCCGTTCGACGGGCTCCCCGCCGAAGAGGGAAAGCGCGCGATCGTGAGCGCGCTGGAGAAGGCAGGGAAGGGCGAGGCGCGCGTGAACTGGCGCCTGCGGGACTGGCTGATCTCCCGGCAGCGCTACTGGGGAGCGCCGATCCCGATGGTGACCTGCCCCTCGTGCGGCATGCAGCCCGTGCCGGAGTCCGAGCTGCCGGTGCTCCTGCCGGAGCAGGTCGAGTTCGAGCCGACCGGGAAGTCGCCGCTCCTTTCCAACAAGGCGTTCCTCGAGGCCAAGTGTCCCCAGTGCGGCGGCCCCGCCCGGCGCGAGACCGACACCATGGACACCTTCGTGGACTCGTCGTGGTACTTCCTGCGTTTTCTGAGCCCAAAGGCGGAAGACCGTGCGTTCGATACGGATGCCGTGAACCGCTGGCTCCCCGTCAACCAGTACATCGGCGGCGTGGAGCACGCCATCCTGCATCTTCTCTACTCGCGCTTCATCGTGAAGGTCTTCCAGCGGATGGGGCTGGTCTCCTTCGCCGAGCCCTTCGAACACCTCTTCACCCAGGGGATGATCACCAAGGACGGCGCGAAGATGTCCAAGTCGCACGGCAACGTCGTGCCTCCGGATGCGCTCATCGAGCGCTACGGCGCCGACACCGTCCGCCTTTACACGCTCTTCATCGGCCCGCCCGAAAAAGAGGCCGAATGGAACGACCGCGGCGTGGAAGGTGCCTACCGATTCCTCACGCGGTACTGGAAGATGATCGAGGATTTCACGGAAGCGAACGAGGTTGTCCCGGGCAGCAAGCGACCCCAGACGGCGGGCGGCGGAGCCGGCGGGACCGCTTATGCCGCGTCCGGACCGGCCCGGGATCTGCGCCGCAGGGTCCACCAGCTCGTCCACCAGATCACCGGCGACGTGGAGCGCTTCCACTTCAACACCGCCGTGAGCGGCCTCATGCAGGTCGTGAACGCGGTCCAGGAATACCAAGCCCAGGAAGGAGATCTGAGGGCCCCCGAAGCCGCCGAAGCGGTCGATCTGGCCACCAGGCTCCTGGCCCCCCTGGCCCCACATACCGCGGAAGGCGCCTGGGACCGCCTGGGACACCCCGAATCGGTCGTCCTGGCCCCATGGCCCTCGGCCGACCCCGAAGCCCAGCAGAGCGCCTCCCAGACGCTCGCCGTCCAGGTCAACGGCAAGCTGAGGGCCCAGATCCAGGTCCCGGCAGCCGCCTCCAAGGCCGAAATCGAGCAAGCCGCCCAGGCCGACCCCAAGGTCCAGAAGTTCACCGAGGGCAAGCAGGTCGTCCAGGTCATCGTAGTCCCAGGCAAGCTGGTCAACGTAGTCGTCCGGTAGCGGCCTGGGAGTCAATGGCGGCCGAACGCGGAAGACCGAAGGCCGACCGCTTCGACCAAGCACCAACCCCGTCTGCGATCGTCAGAGGGGAACCGGGGAGTAGGGGCGCCAACGGTATTCATGTCAAAACTTCACGCCCAAGACCCGGCAGGCCGAGCCGATCTGGGCCCTGGCGTGAAGTTGACATAATACCCATTATGCGACATGCGCCCTTCGAATGGCTGCCCAGACCCAACCTCGCTTGGGATCCCAGGCCATTCAACGTGAAGCCGCCCCCAAGACTCCAACTCGCTTGGGATCCCCGGCACATGACGTGAAAGCCGTTCGATCGCGCCTTCGGGAACGGCGGCCGCCGCGCCTCCGGAC
>DASSLZ010000196.1:0-5752 GCA_035689165.1 Candidatus Eiseniibacteriota bacterium
CGCGAGCTGCTCGAGGCGGCGCGCGAGAGCGCGACGATCCCCGTGGTGAGCCGCCTCACGATGAGCGAGGAGGAGCTGGTCGCCGCCGACGGCGAGCCGCTCCCCGTTCCGTGGCCGGCCGGAGCGGACGAAATGCCGCCGGCCCCGCCCGCGATCGAGCCGCCTACGGCGCGCGCGCCCGATGAACCCGAGGGGGCTTCCGCGCCGCAGCGCACCGAAGCCGCCGACGCGGCCGCGCGCGCGGGAATCCTGAAGGAGCTGAACGCGCTGATCGCCGGGCTGGGCGAGCTGGCCACCGGGCTTGACGCCCCGGCGTCGTCGTCGGGCGACGGCGGGGGCCGCACGCCGGCGCAGCTGGTGGACGCGGTCGTGCACACCGCCGCCGACGGCATCGAGGATCTCGCCGCGGGGCTCATGCGCGCGAACGAGCTCGCGGGCGTGGCGGAGCGCGTCACGAACAAGGCCACCCTGCTCGCCCTGAACGCCGCGCTCGAGGCCACGCGTTCCGGGAGCGAGGCCTTCGCGGCCATCGCCGAGGAGACCCGCCGCCTGGCCGAATTCGCGCGCGAGGCGACCGACACCATCGCCCGCCTCTCGAGCGAGATCGAGTACAAGGTGGGCGAGACCATCACCGCGATCCACGCGACCAGCGAGGATGCCAAGTCGGTGGTGGCCACGTTCCAGGCTTCCCCGGGGAGCTCGTCGCCCATCCCGACCGCCGCGGTCGAGGCGCTCCTTCGCCGCGCCCAGGAGCTGAAGCGCCGCCTCCTGGCCGAAGCCGCATGAGGACCTCCGCCTCCGAACACCTGAGCCAGGACCAGGTGATGGCCCGGCTCGCGGCCACCTTCAGCGCCCTCGTGAAGGAGCAGATCGACGCCGTCGAGCGATACCTCGAACACGACGATCCCGATCATGATTCCAGCGACATCGCCGGGCTCGTGGAGCTGGCGGTGCGGCTCGTGGAGCGGAGCGCCGAATGGCTGGGCGTGAGCGAGATGGCGAGCCTCGCGCTGGAGCTTCGGGAGGCGCTGCTCCAGCTGGGGCAGCTGCGCCCCGAGCACCGCGAGGAGATGGTCGCGCACTGCCGCGTGGCGCTGGCCGCCGAGGCGCGGCTGGCGGAGAAGCTGAAGACGGAGGGATTCGGCGCGCTGGTCCACCACGCCGGCATCGTCGGCGACGCGGTCGAGCAGCTTCGCGCCGGGCTCTCCTCGGCCAAGTCGGAGGCCCTCTCCGCCTCGCGCGGCGTGATCGACGAGACGGTGCCCAGCGTGGGGCCGAGCGAGAACCTGCTCGCGCTCACGTTCGAGATCAAGAACGCGCTGGCGCACCAGAACGACCGCATCGCTTCGATGAGCGAGACGGTGGGCGAGACGCTCCGCTCGGCGCAGACGGTGTCGGCCGAGTGGGAGGCGATCGTGAAGAAGGTGGAGCGGCGGCGCATGCAGGCGGGAGCCAAGGCGGGCGACGACCCGCTCGACGGGAAAGCGCTCGTCGTGCATCAGGAGCTCCAGGAGACGGCGTCGGGCCTTCGGACCCTCTCGCAGGAGCTGGGACAGCTCCTGAGCCTCCAGTACGCACTGGAGCGGCGCGCCCGCGATCTGGACGAGAACCTTCTCTGGGAGTTCCTCGACCCACTCGACCGCTTCGTGGACGATCTCTACGCGGCCGTCACCCGGCGCGACGGCGAGACCCGCCGTACCGTGCTCACCCTGCAGACCGGCGGCGTCGGCTTCGAGCCGGAGATCGGGTCGCTGCTTCTTCCGCTCCTGATCCGCCTGCTCGAGAGCGCCAAGCCGTGCGACGAAGGGTGCGAGGAAGAGGAGATCCGGCTCACCGCCGCCCGCGAGGGGCTGGAGGCGCGGATCGCCCTCGAGGGAACCTGCTGCTTCGACGAAGAGGCCGAGCGCGCGCTCATGGAGGCGCTCGCGGGTCTCGGCGGCTTCGCGACGATCGAGCGGCTCATGCCCGCCGGCACGTCGATTCATCTCCAGTTCCCGATGGCGCGATCGCTGCGCTCCTTCCTGATCGTCGAGGCGGCCGGACAGCGGATCGCCCTTCCCTGGAGCGCGGTCGAGCGGATCCACGCCTCCCCCGAGGACATGGGATGGGACGGACCGGCGAACGGCCCCGTACACGCGCTCGCGTCACTCTTCAGCTCCGGCGGGGACCCCGCGGGGGCGGCCGACGCCCCGCCCGGCACGGCCGTCCCGGGCCGCCCCGTCGCGGTGATCCGCTCGGGGAGCGCCTCGGCGGTGATCGGCTTCGACCGGATCGTCTGGCGTGAGAACGCGCGCCTGACGCCGCTTCCGCCGCGGCTCTATCCGGTCGACGAAGTGCTCGGCGGCATCGTCGCGCCGGACAACAGCGTCACCCTCGTGCTGAACCCGGCCGGAGTCATCCGGCGGCTTGTCGGCGGCGAGGCGTCGGCGTGAAATCGCTCCGCATCGAGCGCCTCGGGTCGCGCGACGAGTTCCGGTTCGCATTGCAGGGAGAGGTGGACGACGCCGGGGCCCGTTCGCTCGACCGGCTCCTCTTCGAGTGCCAGGCCCGGGGCGCCGCCAAGGTCGAGCTGGACTTCGGCGGCGTGAGCCGCCTCTGCACGCTCGCGACGTCGGTGCTCGTCCGCCAGGGGAAGGTCTACCGGGAAACGGAGCGCTGCATCACGGTCCGGGGTCTGCGCGGCGAGGCCCGCGCGGCGGTGGACGAAGCGGGCGCCGTTCTGTTCGAGGTCAATGGCAACGACGCTCCGGCCACGGCGGTCGCCTGCGCCGATGCGGTCACGCCCGCGCCGAGCCTCCCGTCGTCCGTGGTCTCCGCCTCGAGCGCGGTGGATCTCCCGGTCCTCCAGACGAAGCTCCGCCGCAAGATCATCGAGTTCCGGAACCTCTTCGAGATCACGCGCGCGCTGAATCTCGCGCTCGATCTCGAAGAGGTACTGAACCTGCTCGGGCTGAGCGTCATGGGGCAGTTCGGCGTGGAGCGGCTCGCGATCTTCCTGAGCGACGCCGATCGCGGCGGGGTCCTCGTCCCGCGCCAGGTGCGCGGCTTCGCGCAGGGGCATTTCAAGGATCTCCGGATTCCACCCGAGGCCGTGGAGCGCGGCGCCGGCGTCGAGACGTTCTTCCTCGTGGACGCACGCCCGGGCGAAGCGTCGCCGCTCGCCGAGCTGAAGCGCTCCGGGTTGGAGTGGGGGCTGGCGCTTCGCGTCCGCTCGGAGCTGATCGGCGTGCTCCTGATCGGTGGCCGGAGCGGCCGGAGCGGCTTCCAGGAGGACGAGCGGGATCTTCTCACCACCCTCGCGCACCAGGGCGCCGTGGCGATCGCCAACGCACGCTTCCACCGCGTCCAGGAGGAGCGGAACCTGGGATTGGTGCGGGGGATGATGGCGCTCCTCGAGAGCCGCGATCCGTTCGCGCGAGGCGGCACCGAGCGGGTCGTGCGCTACGTCACCGCCATGGCCCGCGTGCTCCACTATCCGCGGGAGCAGGTGAAGTCGCTCATCTACGGCGCCGTGCTGCGCGACATCGGCATGATCACCGTGAGCGGGCTGATCCTCAAGAATCCGGCGCATCTCTCCGAGGAGGAGTGGGCGCTCATCAAGCAGCATCCCGTGCGCGGCGCTCAGATCCTCGAGGAGATGACCTTCCCGAAGGAAGTGCTCGACGTGGTTCGAAACCATCACGAGCGATGGGGCGGCGAGGGGTACCCGGCCGGGATCCGGGGCCAGGAGATCCCGCTCGGCGCGCGCATCGTCTCCTTGGTCGACGCCTACGTGGCGATGACCATGGAGCGCCCCTACCGGCGCGCGCTCCCCTACGAGAAGGCGCGGCAGGTGATCGCGGAGAACTGGGGCGTGCCGTTCGATCCGGAGCTGGTCCTGGTCTTCCTGAGCGTCCTCGACAAGGTGGAGTCCCGCTCGCGGCTGAACCGGGCGGGAGGGGCGCCGCCGCCCAACGGAACGGAAGAAGAAGCCCCCCCGCTGAAGGCGGAGCTGGATCCGCTCGCTTCCGGAGCGGTCATTCCCACGAGCCACGCCGCCGTGAACGACGACCCCGAGCCGTCCGACCCCGTTTCCAGGGAGACCTCCTCGTGAGCATCGACAGCCTCCGTCCCGTGTCCGATCCGGCCTCGCAGAAGGCCAAGCGGACCATCCTGGTCGTCGACGACGACCGGCGCGTGATCGACCTGCTCCAGATCTCGCTCACGCAGAACGGCTACAAGGTGAACACCGCCTTGACCGGAGAAGAGGGGCTGGAGTCGGTGCGCCGGGAAGCGCCCGATCTGATCATCCTGGACCTGCGCCTCCCCAAGAAGACCGGCTTCGAGGTCTGCGCCGCGCTGAAGAGCAGCAAGGACACGGCGCACATCCCGATCGTCATGGTCTCCGCGAGCGCCGAGGTGGACGCGCGCCTCCAGGGCCTGATGCATGGGGCCGACGACTACCTGACCAAGCCCTTCTCGCCGAAGGAGCTGTTGATCAAGGTGCGGCGCATCTTCGAGCGGATCGAGAAAACCGAGCTCCTCTCCACGAAGAACAAGGAGCTGGAGACCGAGGTGGCGCGCAATCGCGAGGATCTCCTGGTCCGCAACAAGGAGCTCCGTTTCCAGGTCTACAGTCTCGAGACGCTGATGGAGCTGACGCACCAGCTCAACTCCTCCCTCGACCTGGACCACACGCTGAACACGCTGATCCTGAGCGTCGTGGGGCAGCTCCGGGTCAATTCGGCGTGCCTCTTCCTCACCGACGACCGCGAGGACCCGACCCGCCTGGACCCCTGCACGTTCAAGGGGCTGAAAGAGGAGCAGGCGCGCGGCATCTCCTTCGAGTACAGCGGCCCGTTCGTCCGCGCGCTGGCACCGCTGGACGGCGACGAGATCCAGCCGCACCGCCTGGCCGATCTGGAGCACGACACCGATCTGGACGGGGAGGTGGGGGCGCTGTTCGCCGCCGGGCTCACGCTGGTCTGCCCGGTCGTCATGAAGCAGCGGCTGACGGCGATCCTCGCGGTGGGGGAGAAGGTGAGCGGGCAGGAATTCCAGGCCCACGACCTCGAGATGCTGCGCGTTCTCTCGGAATCGGCCGGCATGGCGATCGAGAACGCGCGCCTCTTCAAGGATCTTCAGGAGGCGTACGTCTCCACCGTCCGTCTCCTCGTGTCCCGGATCGAAGAGAAGGATCCCTACACGCACGGCCATACGGAGCGGGTGGCGGCCTACGCCGTGGGGATCGCGAAGGAGATGGGCTTCGTGCCGGAGGAGGTGCAGCGGATCCAGTTCGGCGCCTTCCTGCACGACATCGGAAAGGTCCACACCGAGGACCACGTGCTCCACAAGCCGGGGGCCCTGACCGAAGAAGAGTGGCGCATCGTGAAGATGCATCCTCTGCGCGGCGCCGAGATGGTCAAGGGGGTCCGTTTCCTCGAGCGCGTGACCGACATGATCCGCCACCACCACGAGCGCGTGGACGGCCGGGGGTATCCGGACGGGCTGAAGGGAGACCAGATCTCGACCGCGGCCAAGATCGTGAACGTGGCCGACGCCTTCGACGCCATGACCACGGACCGTCCCTACCGCGCGGGCCTCACCATGGAGCAGGCGATCGGCCAGATGACCGAGAAGGCGGGCACGCAGTTCGCGGCGGAGATCGTCGAGGTCTTCGTGAGGGGATTGGAGTCGGGGAGCATCAAGCTGATCCAGAACAGCTCGCCGTACGTCGCTCCGCAGCGCTGAGCCGGCTCAGCGCGCCGCGCTG
>DASSLZ010000197.1:0-7990 GCA_035689165.1 Candidatus Eiseniibacteriota bacterium
CGATCCGAAGAGGCTTCGGCTCACCGTCATGTCCAACGAGAGCGGGGGGTGCTCGTAGATGTCGGGCAAGCTGGACTGCGTCGCCCCCGCTCCCACCTGCGCCAACCGCTTCCCGAACGCGCTCAGGAGCAGCGAGCCGTCCATCGCGTTCGATCCGTAATAGAGCCCCGCGTTGAGCGAGTAGGTTGACTGCCCCTGGAGCGGGCCCTCCCGGTAGAAGGGTGCCCCGTTCCCGTCGAGCCGCGTCTGCACGCGGACGCTCGACTCCACCCGCGCGTAGTTCATGCTGAGCGCCCAGTGATCGAGGCCGGCGCCGTGCCCGCCGAACGGGAGCACCCGGGCGGCCGCGTCCCAGAGGCGGGAGAGGCCGACCCGAGCCTCCAGCTCCATGCCGCGGACGCGGCCGTCACGGCCGTTGCGGGGCATCAGGACGTAGCCTCCTGAGGAGCCGAGCACGATGCTCTCGATCGGCTGAAAGAGCACCTTGCGGAAGCCGCTCACCGAGACCAGCTCCCGCGGCCCGGGATAGAGCTCCCACCGGGCGTCGTAGTTCTGGATGATGGTGGACCGGATCTCGGGATTGCCGACCTCCGAGTAGCCGGTCTCGTAGTCGTACATGTCGAAGGGACTCATCTCCCGAAGCTCGGGACGGGACACCGTGACGCTGTAGCCGAGCCGCGCGTTCATCCGCTCGGTGAGGCGCCACGTGGCGTTCGCGGCCGGGAGGAAGTCGTTATCGATGAGCCGCGCGTCGGTCTCCGTGGCGTTCGTCACGAAGGGACTCTTCGCCTCGACCACCTGGTCGGATCGCTCGTTCCGCACACCACCCTGCAGGGTCACGCCGGGCACCACCTCGAGCTCGGCCATCCCATAGCCCGCCAGGATGTGCTGCCTGGCGCGGTACTGATCGTTCTCGCGCGTCTCCTCGATCAGCGAGAACCAGCGCGGCTTGATGTTCTCATCGGCGAGGAGCTCCTCGGGGGGCAGGGTCGTGTCCAGCGAGTCGCGCGCGGCCGCGCCCATCACGAACGCGAGCCGGCGGAAACCGGAGATGCGGTTTCGGTGGCGCAGGAATCCCCCGGTCTTGAGGCGCAGGGCGCGCGCGCCGGAGAGCTTGAAGCTCTTCGTGAGGTCGGCGGCGGCGGAGCGGTCGTACTCGTTCATGTCGCCGAACACCCGGGTGAGCGGGTCCTGGACCCGATGGGAGAGATAGACGCCGCCCACCCCGTTCGATTCGTAGACGCTCTCGCGGCGATCGGGCTCGTCGCGCATCGCCTCGGAGTAGCCGGTGCGCCAGTCGAGCCGAAGGCCGCCCAGCGGGCCAACGGTGTGCTCGCCGCTCAGGACGCCGGAGAAGAGTCCACGCTCGATGTAGTTCAGGCTGGAGATCCGCACGAGATCGGTTCCGAAATTGAAATTGGGGCCCTGCATGATCCGGGCGTTGTCCTCGGAGCTGCGCGTGTAGAGTGCGCGCAACCCGATGGAATGCCCGCTTGAGAGCCGCAGGTTCCAGTTCGCGAGCGCGCCGCCCAGCGTGTTCCGCGTGGTCTCTTCCACCTTGTAGAGGTAGAGGGGGGTGAGCCGCGTGGACGTGCCGGCGTAGGCGTTGTTGTCGCGATCCCGGGTCGCGATGTTGTTCGACAACGAGAGCGACCCGACGAACGAGAGCGGCTTTCCCAAGACGCGAAGCGCCTGGCTGTAGGTGCCGGAATAGCCGTAATTGGGCCGCGAATCGTCCCGCTCCGGGCTCCACGTCTTGTTGAACGAACGGCCCGCCGCCTGGATCTGCGCCGGGGTCAGCCCGCCGCCGAAGACCCCGCCGGGTACCAGCCGGCCGCTTCCGGCGACTCTCCGGAACGCGTCGGGAAGGTCTCGCGTGCCGTCGTCGTAGCCCAGGAAGTCGAGCGAACCGCCGGAGTAGGTGAGACGCTTTCCGCCGAGGGTCGGGCTGGAGTAACCCGTCGAGAGGCTCTGCGCCAGGCGCCTTCCCTCCACGGCATCCCGCGTGTGCAGCTGGATCACCCCGCCGGCGAACTCCCCTTCCTGGTCGGGCGAATAGGTCTTCTGGACGACGATCTCGTCCAGCGTCCCCGCCGGAAAGAGGTCGAGCGGGACGACCCGCTTGTTCGGCTCGGGCGTGCCGAGGCTGGCTCCGTTCACCTGGGTCGAGCTGTACCGCTCGCCCATCCCGCGTACGTAGACGTATCGCCCCCCCACCAGCGACAGCCCCGTCACGCGCTGGAGCGCCTCGGCCGCGTTGGCGTCGGTGCTCTTCGCGATCTGCTCGGCGCTGATCCCATCCGTAACCGCCTCCGACTTCTTCCGCTTCGTCAGCGCCGATGTCTCGGTGTCGTGCTTCTGCTCTCCCTGGACCTCGACGCCCTGGATCTCCAGCGGCCGTGGCGTGAGCGTCGCACTGATCTCGACCGTTGCGCCCGGCGTGATGACGAGGTCGTCGCGAACGTTCACGGTGTACGACTGCGCGTAGAGGATCAGGCGGTACGTGCCCGCCGGCACCTCGTAGCGGAACGAGCCGTCGGCGCCGGTGAGCCCCTCCTTCACCATGGTCCAGACGGAATCGCCCGGACTCATCCGATAGAGCGCGACGCGCGCGTTCGGCAGCGGCTGGCGGTCTTCCTGGTCGAGAACGACTCCGGCCAGAACGCCGGTGGAAGCCTTCTCAGCCGCGGCGGAACGCGGGCACGGCGCGAGGGCGAGAACGAGGAGAAGGAACAGGAGGGACCCCCGAAGGAGTCCCTCCCCTGCGGCGGTGCTTCGGGTCACGTGTCGAATCGGGTTCAGGGTCGCGCTCCCTAGCGCACCAGCACCAGCTTGCCGGACGTGGTCCCGCCCTGGTCGCCGGCGACGCGGAAGAAGTACTGCCCCGCGGGCATGCTCCCTCTCGGGGCCCACGAGACGTGGTGGACGCCGCGGGCCATGGGGCCCGTGGCGAGCGTCTCGACCAGGCGGCCGCGCGCGTCGAAGATCTGCACGCGCACGTTCCGCTGATCGGCCGGTAGCCCGAACAGGATGTCGGTGCTGGAGCGGAGCGGATTCGGGCTTGCCGTCATGAAGATGCCCTTGGGAAGGGTGGCCTCGGAGGTCTCCACCGCCGAAACGGCCGGCGTGCAGTAGACCGCCGGTCCGGTGCCAGGGCAGTTCGCGAACGTTTCAGGGTCGCTGAGCTGGAGGCCGGGGCCGCGGAAGCCCAAGACCACCGAGTTCACGATCGTGCCCGCGGTGCCGCGCCGCCAGTGCACGCCGATGTTCGTGGTGCCGGCGCCCGCCGTCGGCGGGTTCGTGCCGACCAGCGTGAGATTCGCCAGGGTCGGGTTGGAGCGCGGCTGCGCCTGGAAGTCGAACTCGGAGTTGTCCGCCTCGATCCCCTTGTCGCCGCGACCGGGGTGCTGCTGCACGACCGCGAACTGCACCATGCCCCGCCATCCGAGCTGCCAGTCGAGGCCATCGTCGTCCTCGCCCCACGCGACCAGGTGCTTGGCGCGGCCGTTGCCGCCGAACCACTCGAACGCGTCGTCGCTGCCCAGGCACGCGTTGACGTAATCGATCACCGTCCCGTCGCCGACGGCGTTCATCGTGAGGGAGTTCAGCTCGTTGTCCGGGGAGATCGTCTTGCCGGAGTACTCGATCCGCATGTATTTGATCGAGCCGCTGTTGTCGTGGTCGTTGTTGCCGCCGTAGGCGCCCGCGCCTCCCTCCGACACGCAGGAGTCGCCGGCCACGGTGTTGGCGCAGTTGGCGACCGCGCGGCCATGGATCACCAGCCCGCCGTTGTCGCTGGGAGCCATGAGACCCAGCGTCGGATCCTGGTCGCTCGTCAAGACCACCGGGGCGGCCGCCGTTCCGTTCACGAAGATCTTGGCGCCGCGGTCCACGACCAGGTAGCCGGTCGTGGCCTTCTCCCCGAAGAGATACGTGCCCGCCGGGATCGTCCACTGGAACCCGGGAGCGATCTCCACCTTGCCGCGGAGGAGATAGTTGTTCGAAGCGCTCAGCGTCATGGTGGCGTAGGCGCCCTGCAGGATGACCAGCGGCTTCGCGTAGTTGATGTCGGTCCGCCCCATGCCGCCGGCGGTGTTCGTATAGATCCACCCGGTGGTCCAGTCCCGGGACGGGTCGGCGAGCCGATACGGCACCGCGCCCACGTAGTCCGTCTGCTCGAACCACGGATTCAGCGAGGTCACGTTCATCACGACCGCGTCGCTCGAATACTTGCAGTTGAGAGGGCTCATCTGCTGCGGATCCCAGCGCGGGCTGGTCAGGTTGAAGGGATCCACCAGCTTGGGATCGGCGTTCGTCTTGTTGTGGGTGAAGTAGACCGTGCCGAGATCGGCCGTCGTGAGCGTGGTCGCCACACTGGTCGTGCAGGGACCCGATCCCGCCCACGGGAGCTGCGCCGGGAAGGCCTGCATGTTGTTCCAGAGCACGTTGCCGTCGAAGACCAGTCGCTCCGGGTAGCTCGCCCCGTGCACCGTCGGTGCGGCGGCGGCGACGATGAGCGATCCGGCCAGCGCGAGAATCCCGAACATCCGCTTCGTCATGACGAGTCTCCTGTGGGTCATCCGCCGCGTGATTCCGCTTGTCGTGGTGTTTCGCCGCCCGGCTCGATGACGGGGCGAAGCTACCCCGGTCCGCGTAACGATGTCGTTTCGTCGCTCGGTCTTCCGTGTTACGCGGTCCAGCATCGCTCCCGCCATCGGCCGGACGTTGATTCCCGCGTTACTTCAAGATCGTGAGGCGGCCGGCGGACACCCCGTCGGCGCTCACGATGCGGAAGAAGTACGTTCCTGAGGCCAGCGGCTCGCCGTGCGCGCCATGGCCGTCGACCCGGACGTCGTGGTACCCGGCCGAGGCGGTGGTTTCGTCGAGGAGCACGCGCACCAGCCGGCCGTTCACGTCGTAGAGGAGCACGCGGAGCGCGCCCACGCTCCGGGTGGCGAAGCTCAGCACCGCCTCCGGATTGAGCGGATTCGGCGTCACGGTCGCGGCCAGGGAAGCACCGCTCCCGAACACGTCCACCTCGATGGCCCCGACGACCCTGGCTCCGCTCATGAGCGAAGCCTCGACCGTGAGCGTCACGTGGTTCTGCCCGATGGGAAGACCGGCGAACAGCGTGCGAAGCGCGGCCTTCGAGAAGCAGACCGTGAGCTCGTCGACGCCATTGCCGTCGAGGTCGCCCGTGCTCGCTCCCTTGCCGGCCTCGACGGCGATCTGAGACGCGCCGTACTTGAGGACGATCGTCGCCACATTCACGTCGGCGATCGAGAAGTCGCCGCCGATCGGCTCGACCTGCGCGCACCAGCGCGGCTTGCCGGAATTCAACCGGATCGACCTGTTCGCGTTGGTCGTGTACACCCGCGCGTCGAAGCTCGCGGCGATGGTCGCCGTTGCGCTCGCGGTAGTGGAGAGCGCGGGCGTCCCGTTGTCGGTCACCGTGAGCGAAACGGTGTAAGCGCCGCCGGCCAGGTACGCGTGGCTGGGCATGGCGCCCGTGCCCGTCGCCCCGTCACCGTAATCCCAGGCGTAGGTCAGGACGTTTCCGTCGGGATCGGACGAGGCGGATCCGTCGAAGGAGACGGGAAGCCCGACGATGCCGCTGTAGGGGCCGCCGGCGTTCGCCACCGGCGCTCGATTCTGGTCCGAGATCGAAAGGGTCGCGGTCGCCGATCCGGCGAGGGCATTCGAGGCGGTAAACGTCACCGGGTAGGAGCCGGCCTGGGAGAAGCCGGGCGTCCACTGGAACGTCCCCGAGGTGTTGGCGGCGTTCGCGGTGAAGCTCGCGCCCAGGGGGAGCGGAGCCGCGGTCAGGGAAGCGATCGGATGCCCGTCGGGATCGGAGGCCGAGACCGCGAAGCTCACGGCGACGTTCTCCGCGCCGACGATCGAGGCCGGAGCCGTGACCACCGGAGCGCGATCGTCGCGGACCACCACGCGCGTGACCTTGACGACCTGAAGGAATCCGGATGCCGCGATCTCGTCGATGCCGTAGTTGCCCACCTGCGCCGCCGTCGGCGTCCAGGAGAAGGTCGCCGACGTATTGCTTGCGTTGATCGTCACGATCGCCCCGGCGGGGAGCGCCGTGTTCTGCGTCCCCTCGATCTCCAGCTTCGTGATCGGATTGCCGTCGGGATCGGACACGCTTACGACGAACGAGGTCGGATAGGTGGCGACCGCGTTGACCGTACTCGGCGAGGTGATGACCGGCGGGTTGTCCTTCGGGCCGACCGTCACCGTCGTGGAGACCGAGGAGGTCCGAACCGGCGAGCCGGACGACGCGGTGAAGCCGACCGTGTGGGCGCCCGCGCTGCCGAGCGGCGGCGTCCACTCGAAGAGGCCGATCGTCTTGAGCGCGTTCGGCGTGAAGGTCGCGCCGGAGGGTAGGCCGGAAGCGTTCAGGCTTGTGACCGTGTCGCCGTCCGGATCGGAGACCGTGACCGAGAAGGAAAGGGGCACCGTCTCGGCGCCGCTCGCGGTGGCCGGGGCGTTCAGGACGGGAGGCTGGTTCTCCACGACGGTGAGCGCGGTCGCGGCCGCGGCCGTTCCGCCGGTTCCGTCGGACACCGACCACTCGATCGAGTACGAACCCGCGTCCGCAAGTCCGAGGGTTCCCGAGAGGGTCGCGGTCGCCGGAGTGACCGAGGGCACTCCCGCGAGGGAGAGGCCGGCGGGATAGCCCATCGCCGTGATGGTGAGGACATCGCCGGCGTCGGCGTCGCTCGCGACCGCCTGGATGCTGAGCGGCTGGTCGGTCGCGGTCGAAACCGAGGCGGGCGCGTCGAGCGTGGGCGCGCTGACCGCGACGGCGCGGGCGGCGGCTTCGCCGGCGAGCTCCGCCCTGGCGGCCCAGACTCCGCGCGGCGCGAACAGGGCCACGCCGAGGAGGATGAGTGTTGCGGTGCGGATGCGATGCGACATGACCAGGCTCCTCCAGGTGAAGGGGCGCGGGTGCGTCGCCCGCGCGAAACTCCAGCGACTCCGAATCGTTTGCGAGTCGGGCGGAATTCTAGGGTTCGGGCGTGACGGAGCGATTGCGGCGGCGGGACGAGTTCGTTACGTCGGGATCTGAGGCGGAGGAGCGGCTCGCGGCAGGCGCGAGCGGACGGCAAGGCGCTTTGGGAGCTAGATCTTCATCGCGGCGAGCATCGCTTCGACCGCCGCGCGCATGCCCACCTCGATCGCGAGCGAGACGATGTGATGCCCGATGGAGAGCTCCGTGAAGGGGAAGGCGCGCAGCAGGGGGCCGACGTTCGCGGTGGTGATGCCGTGGCCGGCGTGGACCTCGAGCCCGACCGCGTGGAAGGCGCGCGCGGCGAGCGCGATGCGATCGAGCTCGGCGGCGAGCGCCGCTTCTCCCCGCGCGTTCGCGTAGGCGCCAGTGTGGATCTCGACCATCGCGGCCCCGCAGTCGCGCGCGACCGGCGCCAGCGCGGGCTCGGGGTCGAGGAAAAGACTCAGCGTGATCTCCCGCTCCCGCAGTCGCGGCGCGGCGCGGCGCACCGCGGGCGCGTGGCGCATCAGGTCCAGCCCGCCCTCGGTGGTCAGCTCCTCGCGCCGTTCGGGCACCAGGGTGGAGCGCTCGGGACGGAGATCGAGCGCGATCGCGAGCATCTCCTCGGTCAGCGCCATCTCGAGATTGAGCTCGCCGCGGCGCATGGCGCGCAGGCGCCGCACGTCGTCGTCCTGGATGTGGCGACGGTCTTCGCGCAGGTGCACCGTGATCCCCGCGGCGCCGCCATCCAATGCCAGCGCGGCGGCGCGGGCGGGATCGGGCTCGGTCCCGCCGCGCGCCTCGCGAAGCGTGGCGACGTGGTCCACGTTGACCGAGAGCGCGCAGGTCACAGCACGATCTCCGATGCCGGAACCAGGTCCACGCCCTGGGCCCGCAGCGCGTCGCGCTCCTTCTCCAGCACGCCGAGGATCACCGAGCTGGGATGCAGCGTGACGACCAGCGCCCCGCGCTGCACGGCCGTGC
>DASSLZ010000198.1:0-12410 GCA_035689165.1 Candidatus Eiseniibacteriota bacterium
CGCTGCGCTTCACTGCGCCGAATCGGGAGCCGCCTCCGCCGGCGTAGCCTTCTCATCGCGCAGGCGCAGGAAGACCCACACCCGCTTGTAGCGGTTCGCCTCCGTCGTCGCGGTGACCGCGAGCGCGAGCTTCTCGGTGCCCACGCGCAGCGGCACGCGATAGGACGCCTGCCAGAGGTTCGACTCGGAGTCGTACGTGAACGGCGTCTTCTCGCCGGCTCGGTCGGTCAACATCACCGAGGTCACGTCCGTGGATCCGGTCGCCGCGATCGTCACCACGCTGCCGGGAATCACGACCGATTCCGGTCCAGTGGCGACGATGTCCGGAGGCAGCGTCTCGTCCGCGTTCGGGGTGGTCTCGGCGACACCGGTCACGACGCCGCCCGACGTGAGCGCGGTCGTTGTGGCGGCGGCGCCCTGACCCGCGGAGGCACCCTGCTCCACGGGAACGACGGCCGCATCGCGATGCGCGAGCTCGGCGGTCGCCTTCTCCTTCTGCTCCCCGCAGCCCAGGGCCGCGAGGGCGATCAGAAGAGGCGCCGCGATCAGTCCCGCCTTCAGGAAGAAGAGCCTGTCGTCGTGCTGCGAATCCTGGGTATTCCTGTTCTCGTTCATGGTCCTGTCTCCACATCCGGCTTCTGATGCGGCGTCGAGGAGCGGCGCCGGGGCCGCGGCTCGATCGCCTGGCGTGGGCGGCTCCCCGGGCCAGGACCGTGAGCGGCGCGCGGGGCGCCGCTCGAAAGGGTTCTATTCAACCGCCGTGCCGCGCGCGTAAGTGACTGGCCAGTTGCCAGATACCTGAAGAGCAGGGTCCCGGTGGCGGGGTTCGCTGTGTCAGCCTTGACACGCACCTGGAGCGGGAGCAGTCTGCGGATGTCCCCAACCATCAACGAGGCCCGGACTTGGGAGGCGCGTGTCATGGGTGACACGGAAACGTGTGACACGCCGCGCTTCGGCGCGGCCGGCGCGGCGCTGGCGGTCATCATCGGCCTGGCGACCTCGTGCGCGGCGTCGAACGGACATCGCGTCCTTTGGACCCGCGCCGACCACGTTTACGTGGCGCTGGCCGACGGCGCGGCGGTCGTGGAAGGCGACTCGGCTCGTTTCGAGGAGCGCGGGAAGCCGCTCGGACGGGGACGCGTGGCCGAAGTCGTGCGCGGCGAGGTCGCGGTCGTGGCCGTTCCACCGGGCGCGTTCGAGCGCGTGAACAAGCTCGATCGGATCCGCGTCGCCTTCACGCGCGCCGGGGCCTCCCGGCCGCCGTCGTTGCGCGTCGCCCTGCCCGCGGGCGGGCGCCGCAATCTGGCCGTCCCCTGCGCGGCCGGGTCCGACGGTCTGCCGGTCCTGCCCCAGGACCTTCGCGGCTACGTGTTGAACGAGCGAGAGCGGTCGGAGCGGCCGCTTCGCCTCCGTCCTGATCCCCACGCGGTGCCGCCGGAGGGCTGGCCCGACACCTTGATCGTCTCCTTCTTCGAGAGCGTCACCGACGAAGAGATCGCGCTCGAGCGCGGCGACGTGGACGTCGCCGTCTTCTGGCCGGGCGAGCTGTCGCGTCGGATGCGCGAGGACGCGCGCTGGAAGGGCGCGCCTCGCGGTCTGCGAAGCCGCGGGGTGATCGCGATCACGGGCGCCGACATCGTCCCCGCCGGGCTCGACTCGGCGACCGTGCGCGCCCTGGACGACGAGTTGTTCCGCGGCGATCTGGCTTGGACCGGCGCTTTCGTCCCGGCTTCGGAGCGGGGCCCGGGCCGCCTGGGGATCGACGAGAGCCTTCCCGGTTTCGCCGCGATCCGGGAGTGGCTGACGCGCCGCCTGGGGACTCCTCGAGGCGGCATCGTGGGTCGGATCGCGTACGTCGACGCGCCGTCCGATTCGCCCCCGGCTCCGGGATTCCAGCCGCTCTACCGGATGACCTGCCCCGTGGTGAGCGGGCCCGCGTGGCGTCCGGTCATCGAGCGGATCGGTTCCGGCGTCTTCGCCGACATGATCCCCTGCACGGCCGCGGCGCCGCCGCGGTGAACTCCCTCCGCGTCCGCCTGATCGTGGGGTTCGCCCTCGTGGCGCTGGTCCCCCTCGCGATCGCGATCGTGCTGCTCACCGACCGGATCGAGCGCATGGTGCGCGATCAGGCGGCGGATCGCGTCACGGGCGCGCTCCAGGCCGTCACGTCGCAGCTGGTCGAGGACGAGCGCCGCATCGTCGAGAAGGCCCAGCTCCTGGCGCAGGACCCGGAGCTGCGACGTCTCTACCTGGTCCGCGGCGCGGGCGCTCGCGATCTTGCCGACTTCCTGGAAGAGCGCCGCTACCTTCTGGGGCTCGACTTCCTGCGCGTCACCGACGTGTCGGGGGCTCTCCGCGCCGATGCCGCGGACGCGGTCTCGCGCTCCGCGTCCCCCGCGCGCCCGGCACGCTACGGCCCGCCGCCTGCCGGACGCCGCGGCATCTCGGTACGGCGCCTGGAGAGCGATTCCGGCCTCGTGATGGTGTCCGCGGCTCCGATCCAGTACCTCGGCGCGACCACGGGGCACGTCGAATGCGGCCTTGCCCTCGACGGCACCTTTCTCGACCGGTGGCGCAACCGTAGCGGGGTGGAGTTCGCCCTGTACGACGCGCAGGGACGGGCGGCCGGGGGGACCTCCCTGCTCGCGATGACCTCCTGGGGCGCCGGCGAGGGCCGGTACCGGATGGTCGGCACCACCGGCGCCGATCTCTACGAAACGGTACCGATCGCCATCGGCGATCCCCCCTATGCTCGCCTCCTCGGCGCGGCGGCGACGAGCGAGGCCGAGGCGGCGATCACGGCACTGCAGCGCGCCTCGGCCATCCTCGGCCTCGTCGCGCTCGGCGTGGCGGTCGTCCTCGGCTTCGCATGGTCGCGGCAGATCTCACGCCCCGTCGAGCGGCTCGCCGGATACTCCGAGAAGCTCGCGCGCGGCGAATGGGACCAGCCGCTCGAGCTGAAGAGCGTCCGCGAGCTGGAGACGCTGGTCGTGGCGCTGGACCGGATGCGGCGCGATCTCCTGTCCTACCGGGAGCGCCTCGTCGTGACCGAGCGGCAGGCGGCGTGGAGCCAGATGGCGCGCAAGGTGGCGCACGAGGTGAAGAATCCGCTCACCCCGATCGCGATCTCGATCGCGGACCTGAAGCGCAGCTACGAGGCCAAGCGCCCCGATTTTGCCGCGATCCTGGACCAGGCGGTGCGCACGATCGGCGAAGAGGTGGAGACCCTGAAGCGCCTGCTCCAGGAGTTCTCCGACTTCGGCCGCTTCCCCCCGCCGCGCATCGAGCCCTGCCGCTGGTCGGGTCTCGCGGCCGACCTCGAGACCCTCTACGGCGACGAGATCCGCACCGGAAGACTCGCGGTGTCGCCCGAGGGGCGCGGGCTCGTCTTCCCCGCCGACGCGGGGCAGGTCCGCCAGGCGCTCGTGAATCTGGTCCGGAACGGGCTGGACGCGACGGCCGGCGGTGGACGCGTCCTGGTCGGCGCGGCCGCCGAGGATACGACCGCGGTGATCACGGTCGCCGACGACGGTCCCGGCCTGAGCCAGGAGCAGCGGGCGCGCCTCTTCACCCCCGGCTTCACCACCAAGCCGGAGGGAAGCGGCCTGGGACTTGTGATCGTCGAGCGGATCGTGAACGACCACGGCGGGAACATCGACGTGCGCACAGCACCGGGCCAGGGCACCACCTTCACCCTCCGTCTCCCCTTGAAGCGCGAGGCCTGACGATGCCCGGCGTGCTGATCGTCGACGACGAAGCGAACATCCGTTCCAGCCTCGAGGGGGCGCTGGGCCGCGAGGGCTACCAGGTGGAGTGCGCGGCAACCGCGGCGGAGGCGCGGGCCAAGCTCCGCGATTCCTTCGACTACATCCTCCTCGACGTCTGGCTGCCCGACGGGAGCGGTCTCGATCTTCTCCGCGAGTCGCTCGCCGCCGACCCGGACGCGGTCGTGATCATGATGTCGGGGCACGCCACGATCGACGCCGCCGTGCAGGCGACGAGGCTGGGCGCGTTCGATTTCCTCGAGAAGCCGCTCTCCCTGGAGCGCCTCCTGGTCCTGCTCCGGAACGCCGGCGCCGCGGTCGCGCTCCAGTCGGAGAACCGCCGGCTCACGAGGGGATGGGCCAAGCCGATCCTCGGACGCTCCCCCGCGATCCGCCGGCTCCTCGGCGAGATCGAGCGCGCCGGCGCGGGGGCGGCGCGCGTGTTGATCCAGGGGGAGAACGGCACGGGCAAGGAGCTGGTCGCGCGCGCGCTCCACGCCGCGGGACCGCGGGAGGGCCGTCCTTTCGTCGCCGTGAACTGCGCCGCCATTCCCGAGGAGCTGATCGAGTCGGAGCTGTTCGGGCACGAGCGCGGCGCCTTCACCGGCGCGACGCAGGCGCGGAAGGGACGCTTCGAGGAGGCGCACGGCGGCACGCTCTTCCTCGACGAGGTCGGCGATCTCAGCGCGCGCGCGCAGACCAAGCTCCTCCGCGTGCTCCAGGAAGGGGAGCTGACGCGCGTCGGAGGCAACCGCGCCATCCGCGTGGACGTGCGGGTGATCGCCGCGACGAACCAGGATCTCGCGGCGCGGGTTCGCGCCGGCCGCTTCCGCGAGGACCTCTATTTCCGTCTCGCGGTGGTTCCGATCCTGGTGCCGCCGCTGCGCGAGCGCGCCGAGGACGTTCCGCTCCTCGTGGAGCGCTTCGTCGCCGAGACCGCGGCGGAAGCGGGCGTGAAGCCGCGCTCGTTCGCCCCGGCCGCCGTCCTGGCGCTCACACGCTACACGTTTCCCGGGAACGTGCGCGAGTTGCGGAACATCGTGGAGCGCCTCCTCATCATGGCCCCGGGCGAGCGCGTCGAGGCCGACGCGGTGCGCTCGATCCTTCCGCGCGAGCCGGAGGAACCCGGCCCGCCCGACGGCGCGGGCGCGGGAAGGCTGGCCGACCGCGTGCGCGACTTTGAGCGAAGCGCCATCCAGGCGGCGCTCGCGGCCGAGGGCGGAAGCATGACGCGCGCCGCCGCGCGATTGGGATTGGAGCGCAGCCATCTCTACAAGAAGATGAAATCGTTGGGATGGACGCCCGACGAGGACGCGCGCTGAACGCGGGAACCGCCGCCCGGCCCGAGGGGTACCGAGGGCAGGACAGCCGGACGCCCGGACCATCCGGGTAGAGCGAAGGTCCCCCCCCTTTCGCAAGGCTCGACCCAACGGAGGGATGCGGCTTTGAAACGTGGTTCACCCCTTCTGGCAGCCGCTTTCCTGGCCCTGCTTCTGCTCACGCTCGCACCCATCGCCCACGCCGCCGCGCCCGCGCGCGGCGCGGTCGCTCCGTCGTTCACCCTTCCGACCGCCACCGGCTCGGTCTCGCTCGACTCGCTCCAGGGAAACGTCGTGCTGGTCGACTTCTGGGCGTCGTGGTGCGTTCCCTGCAAGAGCTCCTTTCCGTGGATGACCGCCATGCACCAGCGCTACGGCCCGAAGGGGCTCGCCATCGTCGCGATCAACGTGGACAAGTCGCGGAAGTCGGCGCAGGAATTCCTCGAGAAACACCCGGCTCCGTTCATCGTGGCGTACGACCCCGACGGAAAGACCGCGAAGGCATACCACGTCTGGGGCATGCCCACGAGCTACCTCGTCGGCCACGACCGCGCGATCCTCTTCTCGCGTTCCGGCTTCGATCCCAAGCACGCGAAGGACGTCGAGGCGATGATCGCCCAGGCGTGCGCCCGATGAGCGGGCGCGTTCGGCGGCTCCTCGCCCGAACGTTCCTCGCCGCCGCCGCCGCCGCGTCGGCCGGCTGCGCGGCGATGAAGGTGGAGCCGTGGGACCGCGACCTCCTCGCCGAGAAGAAGATGAGCTTCACGCCCGCGCCTCTCGAGTCCGCCATCGACGACCACGTCTACTTCAGCAAGGAAGGATCGACCGGCGGCCAGGGGGTCGGCGGAGGCGGCTGCGGATGCAATTGAGCGACGTGCCCGGGTGCGCGCGATGACGCCACCTCCGGGAGGGACCCCCCGGCGCGTCTCGGCACTCCGCGCGCGCCTCGGCGCCGCGGCGTGTCTTCTCGTGGCCGCGGGCGCGCGAAGCGCTGCGGCGCAGATCCCCGATTCGACCACCACGCCCGACACCAGCTGGAATCCCGATTCGACGCGGGCGCCGGTCGCGGCGTCATCACCCTCCTACCGCTGGCAGTTCGACGGCGCGGGCCTTCTCTACAGCGAGAAGGGGCGCGCCAAGGTGATCGAGCCGCAGGCGCGCATCACGCGCCTCTTCCCCGACGGGCAGACCCTCTCGGCCACGCTCGGACTCGACGTCATCACCGGGGCCTCGCCCACGGGCGCGATCCCCACGACCACCGTCCAGACGACGACCACGCCCTCCGGCAACGTCCAGACGGCGACGGCGAACGAGGTCCCGACGCACCCCTTCAACGACCTGCGCGAGGGGCTGGACCTCGAGTGGACGAAGCCCTTCGGCGGCTGGCTCACCCCGTCGCTCGGAACGCACTTCTCGCGGGAGAAGGACTACCGCTCGGTGGGCGGCACCGCGAAGCTCTCGGTCGCGATGATGCGCAAGCTCACGACGGTCACGGTCGGTGCGGGCTACAACGAAGATCGCGTGGACCCGGTGGGCGGGACGCGCGCGCCCCTCGCCGACGGCAGCGTCCTCCTCGGCACGGGAGCGAACCCGAAGCGGGTTCGCAGCGCGCTCGCGGGGGTCTCGCGCGTGCTCACGCGCCGCTGGCTCTTCGGGGTGACCGGGTCGCGCTCGACCGAGCACGGCTACCTCACGGATCCGTACAAGGTGATCAGCGTGCTCGACACGACGGGCGCGCCGACGAGCGACGTCGTGACGGAATCGCGCCCCACGTCGCGGACGCGCTACGACGTGCTCGCCAGCTCGGTCTATCACCTGACGCAGAACATCCTGTACGCCTCCTATCGCTACTACTGGGACGACTGGGGCGTCACGTCGCACACGGCCGACGCGCGCTATCGCGTGGAGCTGTCGAACCAGAGCTTCTTCCAGCCGCACATCCGCTACTACTTCCAGACCCGCGCCAACTTCTTCCAATTCGGGCTTCCCCAGGGCGCACCGCTTCCGGAGTTCGCGACGAGCGACGCGCGCCTGGGCGACCTCCGGACGATCACGCTCGGCGCCACGTACGGATTCCACCCGCACGCGGGCCCGGGCGAGGTGACCCTGCGGGCCGAGTATCTCCGGCAGTGGGGCAAGGGATCGGGTGGCGATCAGGACGGCGGCGAGTTCGAGGGCGAAGGGGCCCCGGCCGCTTCTTCCGGACGGATCGACTTCATCCCGCCGGAGAGCATCGGCTCCATCGTGGTCGGGTACTCGATTCCCTTCTAGGCATCGCATGAGCCCGGCCCCAACGTCACGACCCGGCGCGCCTCCCATCGTGGAGCGCGCCGGAGACGTTTTCATCGGACGCTTCACCGCCATGGCGAGTCCGTGCGAGGTCCTGGTCGATACCGACGACCGGGCCGAGGCGGGCTCGCTCGCCGAACGGGCCGCGGACGAGGCGCGCCGCGTCGAGGCCAAGTTCAGCCGCTATCGCGAGGACAGCGTGGTCGGGCGCTTGAACCGCGCCCAGGGGGCGGCGACGGCGGTGGACGAGGAGACGGCGCGCCTCCTCGACTACGCCGCCGCGTGCTGGGAGGAATCGAACGGCCTCTTCGACGTGACGACCGGGGCCCTGCGCCGGGCCTGGACGTTCGACGGGAGCGGCCGGATCCCTGCCGAAGCCGCCGTCCGCGCGGCACTCCGCGACGTGGGATGGGCGCGCGTCCGTTGGGATGGGTCGTCGCTCATGATGCCGGCCGGGATGGAGATCGACCTCGGGGGGATCGGCAAGGAATACGCCGTCGACGGCGCCGCGGCCCTCCTCATGGAGCGGACCGAAGCCCCGCTCCTCGTGAACTTCGGAGGCGATCTCTTCGCGAGCGGGCCGAGGCGCCGCGGCGCCCCGTGGATCGTCGGCGTGGACGACCCCGCGCGGACCGGCGCCTCGGCGCTCTATCGCGTCGACCTCCTTGGCGGCGGCCTGGCCACGACGGGCGACGCCCGGCGCTTCGTGATCCGGGACGGGAAGCGCCTGGGGCACATCCTCGATCCGCGCACGGGATGGCCCGTCGAGGACCCTCCCGCCTCGGTGACCGTGCTGGCGCGCAGCTGCCTGGAGGCGGGGACCCTCTCGACGCTCGCCTATCTGCACGGCCGCGGCGCCGAGGCGTTCCTCCGCGGCCAGGGAGTGGAGTTCCGCGTCGTTCCCGGCGCTTGAACGCGGGGCCGCGCCCCGCTAGGCTCCGCGCCTCGAATCGCCGCATCCCGCCGTCACGCACCCGGTCCCGGAGGCACGCCGATGCGCATCGGAACTCCCCTTTCGCCCGGAGCCGTCAAGGTGATGCTCCTCGGCTCGGGCGAGCTGGGCAAGGAAGTCGTCATCGCCCTGCAGCGCTACGGCGCCGAAGTGATCGCGGTCGACCGCTACCCGCACGCCCCCGCCCATCACCTGGCGCACCGATGGCATGCGATCGACATGGCCGACCCGCGCGCGCTCCGCGACGTGATCGCGCGGGAACGCCCCCACCTCGTCGTTCCCGAGATCGAAGCGCTGGCCACGGACGAGCTCGCGCGCGTCGAGGCCGACGGGCTCGCGGAGGTGATTCCCACCGCGCGCGCCGTCCAGCTCACGATGAACCGCGAAGGGATCCGCCGCCTCGCCGCCGAGACGCTTTCCCTGCCCACCTCGCGTTACCGCTTCGCCCAGAGCGCGGCGGAGGTCCGGGAGGCCGCGGCGGCTCTCGGCTATCCGGTCGTCGTGAAGCCGGTCATGTCCTCGTCGGGCAAGGGGCAGTCGGTGGTGCACGACGCCGGCGAGGTGGACGCCGCGTGGGAATACGCCGAGAGCGCGGGGCGCGTGAAGCACGGCCGCGTGATCGTGGAAGAAAAGATCGAGTTCGAGTACGAGATCACCCTGCTCACCGTGCGCGCGCTCGGCCCCGACGGCCAGGTCGCGACCAGCTTCTGCGAGCCAGTCGGGCACGTGCAGGTGAAGGGCGATTACGTGGAGAGCTGGCAGCCGCAGCCGATGCACCCGGCCGCCCTGGAGCGGGCCCGCGAGGTCGCCCGTGCCGTCACCGGGGCCCTGGGAGGGCGCGGCGTGTTCGGCGTCGAGCTGTTCGTCCGCGGCGACCAGGTCTGGTTCAGCGAAGTGAGCCCCAGGCCCCACGACACGGGGCTCGTCACCATGGCGACCCAGGCGCAGAGCGAGTTCGAGCTCCACGCGCGCGCCATCCTCGGGCTGCCCGTGAGCACGGAGCTCCAGGCACCCGGCGCGAGCGCCGTGATCTACGGCGGCATGGACGCGGCCGGGATCGCGTTCGAGGGGCTGGACGAGGCGCTGCGCGTGCCCCGCACCGCGGTGCGTCTCTTTGGAAAGCCGGAGTCGTTCCTCCGCCGCCGCATGGGCGTGGCGACGGCCTGGGGCGGCGACGTCGCCGACGCGCGCGAGCGCGCGAAGCGCTGCGCCGGCCTGGTCCGGCCGGTGCGCGCTCCGCGCGATGCTTCCGTCGAGGAATCCTCGGCGGCGCCTTCCTGACGCGCGCCGCCCCTGCCGCGCCCGGCGGTGGCTACTCGGCCCGGGCCTCGCGCCGCGCCCGGTCCACCATCTCCGGGCTCGCGTAGATCGCCACCTCGACGCGGCGATTCCGGCTCCGCCCCGATTCCGTGTCGTTCGACGCCACCGGCTCCCGCTCGCCGCGACCCACCGTCTCGATGTCCCGGTCGACGCCCTGCGAGCGCAGGTAGCGCGCCGCGGCTTCGGCCCGCCGGTCCGAGAGATCCAGGTTGTAGCTGTCGGTGCCGACGGCGTCGGTGTGGCCGACGATCAGGAGATTGGTCTCGTCGTACTTCTCCAGGCTGCGCGCTAGCTCGTCCAGGTTGCGGCGCGCCGTGCCGCGAATGGCGTCGGAATCGAAGTCGAAGAGCAGGCCGGATTCGAACGTGATCTGAATGCCCTCTCCGACGCGCTCCACGATGGCGCCCGGGATGTTCTGCTCCAGCTCCCTGGCCTGCTGGTCCATCTTGTGGCCGATGACCGCGCCGGCCGCACCGCCGACGACCGCGCCGATGATGGCGCCGCGCGCCGTCGAGCCGGTCGCCTTCCCGACCGCCGCACCGCCCGCGGCACCCGCCGCGGCGCCGATGATCGCGCCCTTCTGCTCTTTGCTGAGCGACGAGCAGCCGGGGACGCCGCCCAGAACGAGCGCGCCGGCCAGCGCCAACGTCGCCACTTTCCGCATGGAACGAATCATGAAGTGCCTCCACTCCGGCCCGCGACCCTCGCCGCGCGCCGGATTCAGTTTGGGTTCAGGGAATTATCGGCGGCCGGATCGTCCGCCCGGCGGACGGGTCCGCGCCGTCGCGCGCGGGCCCGCTGTCTGGGATTCCTCCGACTCGGAGGCGGGCTCGCCGGTCTGGCTCACTTCGAACAGGAACCATACGCGGCGCTCGGTCTGGTCCAGGATGTCCTGGAGCAGGTTGCCGGTCGGCGTGTCGTGATGGTCGTCGCAGGTCTCGATGGCCGCGCGCTGGCGCTCGGCCATCGCGCGGTTGTCGTCGAGCAGCCGCCGGACCATTTCCTGCGGCGTGACGTACTCCTCCTCGTCGTCGGCGATGTTCTGCAGGGAGGCGACGTGGCCGATGCTCCGGATGGTGCTGCCGCCGATCTTCCGCAGGCGCTCCGCCAGGATGTCCACCGATTCCAGCACGACTTCGGCCTGCTCGTCGAAGAGGAGATGGTAGTCACGGAAATGCGGCCCGCTCACGTGCCAGTGGAAGTTCTTGGTCTTCACGTACAGCGCGAGCGAGTCGGCGATGAGCGGATTGACGGCCTCCACTACGGCGCGGACGTCGTCCGGTCCGAGGTCGGTGGGCGTCGCCAGCGGCCGGGGGGCCGTGGGCTGGGCGTTCAAGGCGCGGGTGGCCATGGATTCTCCTTCCGGTGATGAACCGGGATTCGTTTCGATTCGGGGTCCCCTGCTCCGGGACCGCGGGGCGCGGCCCCATCGGCCGCGCAGCGCGCCCCTGATTATCGTCGCGGGCGTCCCATGAAGGGAAGCAGGACGAGCGAGAGCAGCCCGAAAGCGCCGTCCAGCGCCAGGGTAGCGGGATAGCCCCACCGCACCAGCGCGTGCCCCTGCCACCCCGAGGTGTAAGAGTAGACGAGGTTGCATAGGGCCATGTACGCAGTAAATTGCGTCGCGGCGACCGCCGGCGTGGTCACGTCCATGTAGATCGCGGTGCCGACCCCGTACATGAGTCCCTGGAAGACGGCGTACCCCAGCGTCAGCACCCAGAAGAGCCGGACCAGCTCGTGCGGCACCGGAGGCCTTCCCGGCATCGAGGGATCTACGGGGAGGATCCAGCCGTAGTGGCGCATCGCCAGGGCCATCGCGAAGGTCGGGAGCGTGGTGCCGGCCACGAACAGAGCGAGGGTGCGCCGCCGCCCGAAGCGATCCGAGAGCCACCCTCCCAGCACACAGAAACCCGCCGAGAGCGCCGTGCTCCAGAGGCCGAGGATCCCGATCTGCGTGTCCGTCAGCCCCAGCTCCACCGCGAGATTGGACTGCAGCGACAGGGAGAGGGCGTACGCGCCCATGGGCAGGAGCGCCAGGAAGATCGCGAGGAACGCGGGCCGGCTCCCGGTGAAGGCACGGGCCGCGTCCCGCGCGAAGCGCGCGATCTCGCGGGCGACGGCGGCCAGGAGGCGCCCCGGGCGGGGCGCGCGCGGCGGCCCCGCCGCTTCCCGCATCGGCACCGGCACCAGCAACGTCACGAGCGCGATCGTTCCGGCCACGATCAGGAAGGTGGTCTTGAACCCCACGAGCGGCGTGAGCAGGAGGACGCCGGCGCCGCCGGCGGCGTTTCCCAGGTACTGCCCCGCGAACATGAGGCCGTTCGCCAGCCCGCGCTCGCCGCCGTGAAGCGTGTTCACCGCCAACGAGTCGATCGCGACGTCCTGCGTGGCCGCGAAGATGTTGTGAACCAGGATGATCGCCGTGAAGAGCCCGAGATGGCCCCGGAACTCTACGGGGGCCGCGGCCAGAAGGCTCACCGCCATCATCGCCTGGGTGAGGAGGATCCAGAACCGGCGCCGCCCCCACCGCTCCACGGTGAGGACGTCCACGAAGGGGCCGAACGCCCACTTGATCGCCCACGGAAGGTAGAGGGCGGCGATGAACCCGCCGATCGCCGCCGGATCCAGCCCCTGCCGGCGCATCTGCGTCGCGACGGCGGTCCCGGTGAATCCCGCGGGGATTCCCTCGGTGAAGTAGAGGAGGAAGAAGGCGGCCAGCCGCCCGCGCCGCGTGGCGAGGAGATCGGGAAGTCTCAAGCGGGGGGA
>DASSLZ010000199.1:0-14157 GCA_035689165.1 Candidatus Eiseniibacteriota bacterium
GATCGCCCCGGGGGACGTCGTGCTCGGCCTGCCCAGCGCGGGCCTCCATACGAACGGCTACTCGCTCGCGCGGAAGATCCTTCTCGAGAAGCTGCGCCTGCGCGTCGGCGATCGCTTTCCGGGCGCGGCCGAGACGGTGGGAGAGGTGCTGCTCGCGCCGCACCTCTACTACGGTCCCGACGTCCGGATCGCCCGCGAAGCGGGAACCATCCGCGGCATGGCGCACATCACCGGCGGTGGGATCCCCGGCAACCTGGTCCGGATCCTCCCCGAGGGCGTGCGCGCCGAGATCCGGATGGGGTCCTGGCCGGTGCCGCACGTCTTCCGGACCCTCGCCGAGGCGGGGGGCGTGCCCGACGCGGAGGCCTACGAGGTGTGGAACATGGGACTCGGCCTCCTGCTCGTGACGCCCGCCGGCGACGCGGACCGGATCGAAGCGGCGCTCGCCGGTGCCGGCCGCGCCTGCTTCCGCGCCGGAGCCATCGCCGCCGGCCCGCGTGAGGTGCGTCTGATTCCGTAGGCTTCGGATCCGAACGGGAGTGGGGAGGGGAGCGTGGTGGAACGAATCGAAGCCCAGGCGGACCGTCCCGTGCCGGTCCCGGCGCTCGCTCCCGGCGGTCCGGGACCGTACGCCGGAGCCCTCGGGCTGGTCGGGCTGAGCGCCCCGCTCCGCGCCCTCTGCGAGCGGATCGCCGCGCACGCGCGGAGCAGCGCGACCGTGCTCATCCGCGGCGAGACCGGCTCGGGCAAGGAGCTGGTGGCGCGAGCGCTCCACCGCTTGAGCCCGCGCGCCGGGCGCGCCTTCCTGCCCCACAACTTCGCCTCCATTCCCGATTCGCTCGTGGAGAGCGAGCTCTTCGGGCACGCCCGCGGGGCGTTCACCGGCGCGCATTCCGACCGTCCCGGGCTCTTCGAGCTGGCGGACGGCGGCACCCTCTTCCTCGACGAGATCGGCGACGCGAGCCCTTCGGTCCAGAGCCGGCTGCTCCGCGTCCTCCAGGAGGGGGAAGTGCGGCGGGTGGGGGATGGGCGGGCGCGGCGCGTGGACGTCCGTATCGTCGCCGCCACGCACCGCGATCTCGCGGGCGAAGCGCGCGCCGGCCGCTTTCGCGCCGACCTCTACTACCGGCTGCACGTGCTCGCGCTGGACGTACCGCCGCTCCGCGCCCGTCGCGCGGACGTGCCGGTCCTGGCGGCGCACATCTTGGAATCGCTCGCGCGCCGCGACGCGCTCGCCGTACGCGGCGTCCATCCGGCCGCGCTCCAGCTCCTGCTGGCCCACGACTGGCCGGGCAACGTGCGCGAGCTGGAGGCGGTGCTGACCCGCGCCGCCCACAGCGCCGGCGCCGGCGGCGTGATCGAGCCGGAGGCGCTGGGCCCCGAGGTCCTGGGCGAGCGCCCGTTCCTCGTGCGCGAGCGGCACGCCACGCTGCGCGGCCGCACGCTCGCCTACGAGGCGGAGCTGATCCGGTGCGCGCTCGACGTGCACCGGGGGAACCGCTCGCTGGCCGCGCGCTCGCTCGGGCTCTCGCGGCAGGGACTGTGGAAGAAGATGCGGCGCCTCGGGGTGCGCGCGGAAAGGGACCCGATCGAAGCGGCCGAAGCGGCCGATTGACCTTGATTTCGCCGGTCGCATTTCTATACTCGCGCGACATCGTCGTTTCCCATTCGTCCGCCGCCCGCTCGCACCGCGCGGCGCGCGCTCCTCGGGAGGAACTCCTTGGCCAAGCGTCCCCTGCGGATCGGCGTGATCGGGGCCGGCCTCGTCACGCAGATCAATCATCTCCCCGCGCTCAAGAAGCGCCGCGACGCCGAAGTGGTCGCGGTGTGCGACGACGACGGGGAAAAGGCGCGCATGGTCGCGCGGCACTTCGGCATCGCCCGCACGCTCACCGACTACGAGACCCTCTTGCGCAGCGACGAGGTCGTGGCGGTGATCGTCGCGACGCCCAACCATCTGCACGCCCCGATGGTGCTGGCCGCGATGGGTTACGGCAAGCACGTGCTCTGCGAGAAGCCTCCGGCAAGGAACGCCGCCGAGGCCGAGCAGATGGCGGAGGCCGCGCGGCGCTCCGGCTGCACGCTGATGTACGCCATGAACAACCGGTTCCGGACCGACGTGCAGCTCTTGCGCGGCTACATGGAGCGGCGCGAATTCGGTACCATCTTCTACGCCAAGACGGGGTGGCTGCGGCGGCGCACGGCGCAGCGCGGTCCCGCCTGGTACCAGAACAAGCGCAGCTCCGGGGGCGGCGTCCTCATGGACCTCGGCGTCCAGATGCTCGACCTCTCCCTCTGGCTCCTGGGCAACCCCCAAGTGGCGTCGGTGACGGCGACCAAATATGTGACCGATCCGCGCGAGGACGTCGAGGACACCGTCGCGGCGTTCCTGGTGCTGGACAGCGGGGCGGCGCTGACGCTGGAGGTGAGCTGGGCGCTGCTGCTCGAAAAGAACTTCCCGTATCTGAACCTGTTTGGCACGCACGGGGCGGCCCTGCTGAACCCCTTCCGGGTCCACAAGGAGCTGGGGGGGAACCTCCTCGACGTGACGCCGCCCCTGGAGTCGAAGAACGTCTACAAGCAGTCGTACGAAGCGGAGCTCGACCATTTCATCCGATGCATCACGCAGGGCGAGCGGCCCGTGGGCACGCCCGAAGAGGGGCTCCAGCTCATGAGGGTCATCGACGCCATCTACCAGTCCGCTGAGAGCCGCCGCGAGGTCCGCCTCCATTAGATCGGTGCGCGCGCCCCTGGCCGCGGCCGCGTCGGGCATCCTCGCCAGCCTCGCCTTCCCCTCGGCATCGCTCTGGCCGCTGATCTTCGTCGCGCTCGTGCCGCTGCTCCTGGTTCTGGCCTCCGGCTCGCCCGGGCCGCGCGATCCCGAGCCGGCCTCCCGCGGCGTGCGCTGGGCGCCGTGGCTCATGGGGACGGTGTTCTACGCCCTCACGTTCTGGTGGATCGTCCGCCTGCCGGTCGCGGCGATGACCCACCCCTGGCTCATCTATCCGGGTCTGCTCGCGCTCGGGCTCTATCTTGGCCTCTACGTCGCGCTCTTCGGCTGGCTCGTGCGCTTCGTGCGGCGCCGGCTCGGCTGGCCCGTGCTGGCGCTCGCGCCCTTCGCGTGGGGCGTGGCGGAATGGCTCAAGTCCTCGGGAGAGCTGGGGTGCCCCTGGGGGAATCTGGGCACCGCGCTCGCCGAGCATCCGGCCTGGATCCAGGGCGCGTCGCTCGCCGGCGCCACGGGGCTCTCCTTCTGGGTCGTGTCGGTGAACGCGCTGGTCGCCGCCATCCTTCTCGCGCGCCGCTGGTCCTCGCGGATCGGGCTCGCGATGATCCTGGCCGCCGCCGTCGGCGTCCCCGTGGTCTGGGGAACGGCGCGGCTCAAGGCTCCCGCCCCCGCGCCGCTGGTGCGCGTCGCCATCGTGCAGCCGAACGTGGGGAGCCACGAGAAGTGGGTCCCGGCGCTTCAAGATTCGGTCACCGCGCGCGTGGAGCGGCTCACCCGGGAAGCGGGGATGGCCGACCCGCGCCCGACGGTCATCCTCTGGCCCGAGACGGCGCTTCCGTACTACGTGCGGGTGGAGCCGCTCAAGCTGCAGCGGCTGATCGCGCTCGCGAAGGAGGTGAACCGCCCGATCCTGGCCGGCTATCCCGACGCGAAGCTGAACGCGCAGGGAGACGTGCTCACCTACAACGCGGCGGGGCTCGTCCTGCCCGCGGGGGCGATCGTCGGCCAGTACGAAAAAATCCACCTCGTCCCCTTCGGAGAGCGCATCCCGTTCCAGAGCCTCTTTCCGTTCCTGGGCTCGATCGACCTGGGCCAGGCGGAGTGGACTCCGGGAACGCGACCGTACGTCTTCCGCCGCGCGGGACCGGCGTTCGGCGTCCTCATCTGCTTCGAGTCGATCTTCCCGGATCACACGCGCCGCTACGCCCTCGAGGGGGCGCAGTACCTGGTCAACATCACCAACGACGAGTGGTTCGGGCGGACGGCGGGACCGATCCAGCACGCCGACCTGGCGATCCTTCGCTCGGTCGAGCTGGGCATGGGCATCGCGCGCGCGGCGAACACCGGCGTCTCGATGCTCATCGATCCCTATGGGCGGGTCGAGGCGCGCACGCCGCTCTTCGCCGAGGCGGTCCTGGTCGGCACGGTGAAGACCGGGATCGGGCCCACCCCGTTCGCGCGCTGGGGCGACTGGATCTCGATGCTCTCCCTCGCGGTGACGCTGATCCTCGTCGCGGTGGGGTGGTTCCGGGGCGTTGACAGCCGGGCCAAGCTTCGCTAGGGTGGGGCTTCAGGTGGAGTGCGTCAGCGACTTCACCTCCGACGGCACGCCAAGTCCAGAGGAACGGCAAGCGACAGTGCCCGGCTCACCCGAGTCCGACGCCACGAAACCGAAATCGACGTCCCGCGCGCGGCGCCCGCTGCATCCCGGCGCGTGGCTCTTCGTCTGCGCGGCCCTGGGCGTGGGCTTCTCGCTCACGCAGTCGCCCGCCCTGCTCGCCGCGGGAGCGCTGCTCCTTCTGATCGTCACGCTCCGCACCGAGCGCCGTCCGCTCCGCGCCGAGGCACCCCTTCTTCTCCTCGCGCTCGTCCTGTTCGCGGCACACCTCTTCCTGGCCGGGCAGCCGCCGCGCGCGGCGCTTCTCCCCTCGGGCCGGATCGCCCTGCGCCTCCTGGCCCTGGTCTACCTGACGCGATGGGCGGCCCGCGCCGTCCTGCCGCGGGCGGCCCGCTGGCTCTTCGGCCGCGGCGGCATCGCGCGGCCGCGCCCGCTGGCGCTCCTCGTCGAGAGCGGACGGATGACGCTGGCGCTCCTGCCGCTCGCGCTGGCCGAGGCCGAGCGGCAGCACTTGGCGCTCCGGGCGCGCGCGATCCGTCCGGGACGCGGCCTCGGCGGCCGGGCGCGCTACCTCGCCGCCTGGCTCCTTCCATACCTGGGCACGATGCTTCGCGTCGGCGACAGCTATGGCGAAGCGCTGCACGCCCGCGGCTACGCACTCGGGGCTCCACGCCGGGGCTCCGCTTCGTACCGGTGGGCCGCACCCGAAGCGGCGGGTGTCCTCCTCTCCGCGGCGGCGGCCGCATGGCTCGTCCGTGCTCGATGAACGAAAGGAGGGGGAGGAAACCTTCCGGATCGGGGTGGAATACGACGGGACCGCGTTCAGCGGCTGGCAGCGGCAGCCCCGGGCGCGCACGGTGCAGGGGGAGCTGGAAAAGGCCGTGGAGCGGATCGTCGGCGCCAAGGTCACGGTGAACGGAGCGGGGAGGACGGACGCCGGGTGCCACGCCGCGGGACAGGTGGCGTCCTTTACGGCGGTCACGCGGCTCGCGCCGGAGCGGATCCGCATGGCGATGAACGCGCACCTGCCGCCCGACGTCCGGGTGGTCGAGTCGGCGTTCGCGTCGCGCGGCTTCCACGCCCGCTTCCGCGCGATGCGCCGGAGCTACCGCTACCTCATCGTTCCGGAGCCGGCGGCCATCCGGAGGCGGCTGGCCTGGGCGCGCCGGATGCGCGCCGGGGCCGCGGAGCTGAACGAGGCGGTCGCGCCGCTCCTCGGCGAGCACGACTTCACGACCTTCTCGCGGCAGGGGGGCGATGAGACGTCGCCGGTCTGCCGCGTCACCCGCGCCGTGTGGACGGGCGCCAAGGGCGCCCTCCGCTTCGACATCGAGGCGGACCGGTTCCTGTACACTATGGTGCGCCGCATCGTATCGACCGCGATCGCCGCCGCCGAGCAGGGGGGCGGGCCGACCGCCGTCCGGACGGCGCTCGAATCGAAGCGCCGGCGCCTGGGAGCGCCGCCGGCCCCGGCGCACGGCCTCTATCTCATGCGGGTCCGCTATCCCGGGCTCGGATGGCTTCCGAAGGAGCGAATGCATGTCGTCGCTTGACGCGGCGCCGCGGGCCGCGAAAGCCCGGGGCCGCTGGCCGATTTCCACGCTGGGCGCGGGCGTGCTCTTCGGCGCCCTCCTCCTCGCCGCGCTCGTGCTCGCGACGCAGCGGCCCAAGGACCGCGCGACCGAGACGGACGGCAAGCCGCTCTACGGCGGCCCTGGGAACGACGTGAACCTGGCCGCGGCGGCGGGCGCCGATTCGGTCGGCGCGGCGCCGGCTTCTCTCGATACCTCCCGGCGCACGGCGATCGTCGCGGCCGCCGAGAAGGTGGGCCCCTCCGTGGTGACGCTGAGCGTGGTCCAGACCCAGGTGGTCCAGACCTCGCCCATCCCCTTCGGCGACGATTTCTTCGAGCCCTTCTTCCGGGACATGATCCCGCAGTACCGCTACCGCGAGCAGATCCCGAGCATGGGCTCGGGCTTCATCATCTCGTCGAACGGCTACGTGCTCACGAACGAGCACGTGGTGCGCAACGCCGAGAAGATCACCGTGATCCTCCCCGACGGACGCCGGTTCGAGGGGAAGGTGCTCGGCAGCCATCCGCAGTACGACCTGGCCGTCGTGAAGATCGAGGGCAAGGACCTGCCCACGGCGAAGCTCGGGACCTCGAGCGACCTCATGGTGGGCGAGTGGGCGCTGGCGATCGGGAACCCCTTCGGGTTCCTGCTGAACGACACCCAGCCGACCGTGACCGCGGGCGTCGTGAGCGCGACCCACCGCGACATCAAGTCGCAGGCGTCCAGCGCGGGGATCTACAAGAACATGATCCAGACCGACGCGGCCATCAACCCGGGCAACTCCGGCGGCCCCCTCGTGAACGCGAAGGGCGAGGTCGTCGGCATCAACACCTTCATCTTCACGAAGAGCGGCGGCTCGGAGGGGATCGGCTTCGCCATCCCGATCGACGCCGCCAAGAAGGTCGTGGACGAGCTGCTCCATTACGGCAAGGTGCGGAACGTCTGGATCGGCGTTCGCACCTGGGAGCTCACCCCCTACGTCGCCGAGCGGCTCGGAACCAAGGACCGGAACGGGCTCTACGTCTCGGTGATCGAGAAGGGAAGCCCGGCCGACAAGGCCGGCATCAAGGTGGGCGACATCATTCGCAAGGTGAACGGGACGCCGATCCGGGACGTGGACGAGGCCTACCGCGCGCTCTTCGGCGCGAACGTCGGCGACACGATCTCCCTTACCGTCGAGCGCGACGGCAAGCTGCTCACGATGAGCCTCGCGCTCACCGAGCTGCCCGAGTGATCGCGCGCTACAGCCGTCCCGCGATGGCGGGTCTCTTCGACGACCGGGCGCGCTACGCGACCTGGCTCGACGTCGAGCTGGCCGTGACGCGCGCGCTGGAGCGGCGCGGGGAAGCGCCCGCGGGCGCGGCCGCGCGGATCGCGGCCGCGGCGCGCATCGATCCCGCGCGGATCGACGAGTTGGAAGCCACGCTTCGCCACGACGTGATCGCCTTCCTGACGCAGGTGGGGGAGACCGCCGGCGCCGACGCGCGCTACCTGCACCTGGGCATGACCTCCTCCGATCTCGTGGACACCGCGCTCGCGCTCACGCTGGTGCGCGCGACCGACCTGCTCCTGCCCGAGGTGGATGGCCTGCGCGAGGAGACGCGCCGCCTGGCGCTCCGCCACAAGGACACGGTGATGGTCGGGCGAACGCACGGCATCCACGCCGAGCCGATCACCTTCGGGCTCAAGGCGCTCGTGTGGTACGAGGAGTTGGGGCGCGCGCGGGAACGGCTCCAGCGCGCGCGCGCGACCATCGCGGTGGGGAAGCTCTCGGGCGCGGTCGGCACGCTGGCCCACCTGACGCCGGATCTCGAAGAGGAGGTGCTCGCCTCGCTGGGCTTGAGCCCCGAGCCGGCCGCCACGCAGGTGGTGCAGCGCGACCGCCACGCGGAGCTCCTCCAGATGCTGGCCCTCCTCGGCGCCTCGCTCGAGAAGATCGCGATGGAGATCCGCCACCTGCAGCGCACCGAGGTGCTCGAGGCGGAGGAGCCGTTCCGCGAGGGGCAGAAGGGCTCTTCGGCGATGCCCCACAAGCGGAATCCGGTGAACTGCGAGCGGGTATGCGGCCTCGCGCGCATTCTGCGCGCGAACGCGCACGCGGCGACCGAGGACGTGGCGCTCTGGCACGAGCGGGACATCAGCCATTCCAGCGTGGAGCGCGTGATCCTCCCCGACTCCTTCCTGCTCGCCGACTTCATGACGGCGCAGATGCGGGAGATCCTGGCGGGGCTGCACGTCTATCCCGACCGCATGCGCTCGAACCTGGAAGCGACGCGCGGGCTGGTCTACTCCCAGCGCGCGCTGCTCGCGCTGACCGGGGCGGGGCTCTCGCGCGAGGACGCCTACGCCCTGGTGCAGCGCCACGCGATGGCGGCGTGGAAGGAGCCGCCCGATCTCCTGGCGCGGCTCCAGGCCGATCCCGCAGCGACCAAGGTGCTGGACCGGGATGCGCTGGCCCGCTGCTTTGATCCGTCCTACTTCCTGCGGCACGTGAACCAAATCTTCGATCGGGTTCTGGGAGCTACCGTTGCAGCGGCTCGCTGAGGCACCGACCATCCCGCTCATGGCGGCGGATCCAGCGCGGCGGAAGGCGCTGCTCGAAGCCGAGGGGCTCCGGCTCACGGCGGACGAAGCGGCGCGCATGCTCGAGCTGTTGGGCCGCGACCCCACCCGCGTCGAGGCGACCATCTTCGACACGATGTGGAGCGAGCACTGCTCCTACAAGAGCAGCCGCCGCGTGCTCCAGGCGCACCTTCCCACGAAGAGTCCCGATGTGATCCTGGGCCCGGGGGAAGACGCCGGCGTCGTGCGCTTCGGCACTTGGAAGGGCGTCGAATACGCCCTCGTCTTCGCGCACGAGAGCCACAACCATCCCTCCCAGGTCGTGCCGGTCGAAGGGGCGGCCACCGGCATCGGCGGCATCGTGCGCGACGTGAACTGCATGGGGGCCGAGGTGATCGGCGTCATGGACGCCCTCCGCTTCGGCGATCCCGAAGGGCCGCGCGCCTCCTCGGTGCGCGAGATCGTGCGCGGCGTGGTGGACGGGATCTGGCAGTACGCCAACGCGCTGGGCGTCCCCAATCTCGGTGGGGACGTCTTCTTCTCGCCGCGATTCGACGAGAACTGCCTCGTGAACGTCGTCGCGCTGGGACTGGTGCGCGCCGACCGCATCGTGCGGAGCCGCGTTCCCGAAACGGCCTCGCGCGAGCCCTACGTCCTCGTGCTGGTGGGGAAGCCGACCGACGAGACCGGGTTCGGAGGCGCCTCCTTCGCGTCGGCCATCTTGGAAGAGAACACCGAAGGGCAGCGCGGCCACGTGCAGGTGCCCGACCCCTTCCTGAAGCGGGTGCTCTTCGAAGCCAACCGGGCCGCGCTCGATTGGCTGAACGCGCAGCGGGCGGCGTTCGGCTTCAAGGACCTCGGCGCCGGCGGGATCGCGTGCGCCTCGAGCGAGCTGGCCGCGGCCGGCGGGTTCGGGATGGACGTGGACCTGGACCAGATCCCCACCGCGCCCGGCGACTATCCGGCCGAGGTGATCGCCTGCTCCGAGACGCAGGAGCGCTTCGCGCTCGTGGTGCCGGAGCGGCTGGCCGAGGGGCTCCTCAAGATCTACAACGAGGACTACGCCCTCCCGCTCGTCTATCACGGCGCGCGCGCCGCGGTGGCGGGTCGGGTGCGCGCGGACCAGCGCTACCGGATCCTCCGCGGCGGCCAGCCGGTGGCCGAGGCGCCGGTCGAGGTGATCACCGCGGGGATCGAGCACGACCGCCCGCGGCGGCCTCGTCCCGCCGAGCCGCCCGAGACGCCGCTGCCGCCGGTGAAGGACCACGGCGCCTTCTTCCGCTCCATGGTCACGTCGCCGAACGTCGCCTCGCGCGCGCCGATCCTCCGCTACTACGACACCGAGGTGCAGGCGCGCGTCGTGATCCGCGCCGGAGAGGCGGACGCGTCGGTGCTCGCGCCGGTTCCCGGCGCTCCGCTCGGCTGCGCCCTCACCGTGGATGGAAACCCGTGGTACGTCGCGGCCGATCCCTACTGGGGGACGGCGCACGTCGTGCTCGAGGCGCTCCGGAATCTCGCCTGCGTCGGGGCCCGCCCGATCGCGCTCACCGACTGCCTCAACTTCGGAAACCCCGAAGACCCCGAGGTCTTCGACGAGTTCGTCCGGAGTGTCCGCGGTTTGGGCGACGCCGCGCGCGAGCTCGCGCCCGAGGGGCCCTCGGGGCCGCCGGTCGCCGTGGTCTCGGGCAACGTCTCCTTCTACAACGAGTCGGCGACCGGGCGCTCCATCGAGCCCTCGCCGGTCGTGGCCGCGCTCGGCGCCCTGGAGGACTACAGCGTCGCCGTCTCGTCGGCGCTCCGCGCCCATCCGGGCGTGCTCGTGCTGAGCGGGCCGCGCGGCGCGGCCACCGGCGCCTCGCAGCTCCGCCACCTTCTGACGGGGGAGACCGGCGGCACGCTTCCGCCGCTCGATTTCGACCTGGAGCGGCGGCGGTTGAACGCCGTGCGCGAGGCGGTGCGGCGCGGCCTGGTCCGCTCCTGCCACGACATCTCCGAAGGCGGCCTGGCGGTCGCCGCGCTGGAGATGGCGCTCGGCGGCTTCGCCTCGGGGGGCTTCGGACTCCAGATCCCGATCTCCGCGCTCGGCGACACGCCGGCCGAGGTCAGGCTCTATGCCGAAGCGCCCGGGTTCCTGATGGAAGCGTCGAACGACGCGCTGGGCGCGCTGCTCGACCTCTTCGCCAAGGAAGGGGTGGACGCGACGATGATCGGCCGCACGCTTCCCGAGCCGAAGCTCCGCTTCCTGGATGGGGGCACGACCCTGATCGAGGCGGACCTGGCCGAGCTTCGCGAGCTGTACGGCGGCGCACTCCGTCCCTACGTGGAGGCGTGACGATGGCGCGCGCGGCGGTGATTCAGATTCCGGGCGTCAACTGCGAGTACGAGAGCGCGCGGGCGCTGGAGCGCGTGGGCATCGAAGCGTCGATCCTCCGCTTCAACGAGCCCGCTTCGGTCCTCTCGGAGTTCGACGCCTATCTCCTGCCGGGCGGCTTCGCGTTCCAGGACCGGATCCGCGCGGGGGCGGTCGCGGCCAAGCTGCCCGCCGTCGAGCGGATCGCGGCCGAGTCGGAGCGGGGGAAGATCGTGCTGGGAATCTGCAACGGAGCGCAGGTGCTGGTCGAGGCGGGGCTCGTGCCCGGGATCCGCCCCGGCCGCGTGGAGCTCGCGCTCGCGCCCAACCGGGCGCCGCGGCGCCAGGGGTATCTCTGCCGCTGGATCTGGGTGCGTGCCGAAGAGGGCCCGGGCCGCGACGCCTTCACCGCGGCGCTCGAACCCGGCGCGGTGGTGCCGCTTCCGATGGCGCACGGAGAGGGACGCTTCGAGACCGCCGATCCCGAGGTGCGCCGCGCGATCGAGTCGGAGGGGTTGGCGCTCCTGCGCTACGTCGCGCCGGACGGTTCGCCGGCGCGCGGCTGGCCGGACGACCCCAACGGGGCCATGCTGCATGCGGCCGGCATCACGAACCGGGGCGGAAACGTCCTCGCGTTCATGCCCCACCCCGAGCGCGCGAACGCCCTGAAGCACGTCCCGCTGGACCTGCCCGGCCCCTGGGGCCAGGCGCGGCGCCAGGCCGTGGGGAGCGTGGAGGCGCTGGAGGGAGATGGGCCCGGGGCGTTCCTCTTCCGGTCGCTGGCCGCCCGATTGGGCGCGGCACTGCCGGCGGGGAGAGCGGGGTGAGCGCGGTCCTCCTGGTACGGCTCAAGATCCCCGACCTCACCGCGTTGACCGCGCTCGACGCCGGCCGGGCGCTCCTGCCCGCGGGCCATGAGCTCGCGCGGCTGGTGCGGGAAGAGGTGGTCCTGTTCGAGCCGGCGGGGAAGGCCAGGACCCCGGGGTCGGCCGCGGCCCGGGAGCTGGACGGGGCCCTCCTCAATGCGGTGGAGACCAGCAACTTCTTCGTGAATCCAAACAAGGAGCGCTACCGCCTGATCGCCGCCTCCGAGCGGGGGGAGGCCTGGGCGCCGCCCGAGGGAAGCTGGGGCATCCTGACGCGCCCGCGCGGAGATACGCGGGACGCCGGGCTTCTCGAGCGCCTGCAGCGGGAGCACCCTTTGGCGGGGCTTTCGGCCATCCGGCGGGGACGGGTCTGGTGGCTCTGGACCCGAGGCTCCGACGGAAGTCTGGGGCGGGAGGGGGCGCTCGAGGCGCTGGGGCCGGTGGAGCACGCCGGCCGGGGGCTCCTGGTGAACCCCCATTCGGGGTCGTGGCTCGTTCTTCCGGGTCCCGTGCCCTGGGCGCGCATCGAAACGTTTCTCGCGGCGCCGGAGCCGGCGGCCGCGGCCACCACCACCTGAGAGGAGCCATCGTGGACGAAGCGCAGGACGACCGGCTGCGGGAGGAATGCGGCGTGTTCGGCATCTGGGGCGCGGAGAACGCGGCGCGCCTCGCCTACGCCGGACTCTACGCGCTCCAGCATCGCGGGCAGGAGAGCGCCGGGATCGTGGCCAGCGACGGGCAGGAGTTCCACGCCCACCGCGGCCTGGGCCTCGTCTCCGACGTCTTTGCCGGCGGCGTCCTCGACCGCCTGACGGGCCACGTCGCGATCGGACACAACCGCTACTCGACCACGGGCCGCAACCACCCCCAGAACGCGCAGCCGCTCGTCGTGAACTACCGCGAGGGGGACCTCGCGATCGGGCATAACGGAAATCTCGTGAACGCGCTCGAGATGCGGCGCGAGATGGAGGAGCAGGGCTCCATCTTCCAGACCACCAGCGACACCGAGGTGATCCTCCACCTGATCGCGCGCTCCAAGGCGACGGAGCTGGAGCGGATGATTCCCGAAGCGCTGGCGCGCTGCCAGGGCGCCTACTCGCTCGTGATCCTCGCGGGGGAGACCCTGGTCGGGGTGCGCGACCCGCGCGGCTTCCGCCCGCTCTGCCTGGGACGGCGCGGCACGGCGCACGTGCTCGCGAGCGAGACCTGCGCGCTCGACATCGTGGGCGCCGACTTCGTCCGCGAGATCGACCCGGGGGAGATGGTGGTCATCGACCGGAACGGGGTGCGCTCGTTCCGGATCCTCACGCCCGAGCCGCAGCGCGCCTGCGTCTTCGAGCTGATCTACTTCTCCCGCCCCGACAGCGTCGTCTTCGGCGCGAGCGTGGACTCGGTGCGGCGGAAGCTGGGACGGCGCCTGGCCGAAGAGCATCCGGCCGACGCCGACATCGTCATCTCGGTGCCCGACTCGAGCAACTCCGCCGCTCTGGGATTCGCCGAGGCGTCGGGGCTTCCCTTCGAGCTGGGCCTGATCCGCAACCACTACGTCGGGCGCACGTTCATCGCCCCCGAGCAGATCACCCGCTCCTTCGGCGTGAACATGAAGTTCAACGCGGTGCGCCGCATCCTGGACGGCAAGCGCGTCGTGGTCGTGGACGACTCCATCGTGCGGGGCACGACCAGCCGGAGCCTCGTGATGATGATCCGCGCCGCCGGCGCGAAGGAAGTCCACTTCCGGGTCTCCAGCCCGCCGATCGGCTGGTCCTGCTACTACGGCATCGACACGCCCAACCGCCGCGAGCTGATCGCTTCCTCGCACACGATCGAGGAGATCCGGAAATACCTGCACGTCGACTCCCTGGGCTATCTCTCCATGGATGGGCTGCGCTCCTGCGTGGAGAAGCCGGACTCCCATTGCTATGCGTGCTTCAATGGCGACTACTCGGTGCGGTTTGGCGAGGAGATGGATAAGCTGGCGCTCGAGCGGCCCACTGTGAAGAACGGCGGGGCCAAAGCGTAGAGCACTCGACGGCCGTGCCCACAGGCGGCCGGGCGCTACGCGTTGGCGCGAGGGGAGGCAGCCCTTCGGGCGCGCCGCCCTCCGGCCCGACTCTCATCGCTCGTTTGGTAGCCTCCTCGGCGGGCCTCCGGGAGGGCGCCCTCCGCGGCTGTCTCCCCTCGCGTCCAAGGATTGCGTCTCGACCTGCCGGCGCGTGCTCGTCATACGACTTCAATCGAGGCGAGTTCCGAGGCGGGACCGGCGACCAAAGTTTTACCGCCGCCAGCGGCGGTGAATCGATGGACAAGTGTCTTCGTGGAGTGACGCGACAGAACGTCGCGCTCCCTTTCTCGGTCGATCTCATCAAGTGCCTTCCGTCGGTGAAGCGCACCCAGCTTCTCGGCCCTTTGGCTACTGGCAAGCTCTCGACCGTCCCCTCACCAAGATCGCCTGCTTTTGG
>DASSLZ010000200.1:0-2072 GCA_035689165.1 Candidatus Eiseniibacteriota bacterium
TCCTGGAAGGGGTGAACTTCATCACCGACAGCGCCGAGCTCACGCCCGAGTCCAAGGCCACGCTGGACCGCACCGCGGCCTCGCTCGCGCGGTGGCCCGAGGTGCGCGTGGAAGTCGGCGGGCACACCGACTCCATGGCCGACGACGCCTACAACATGCAGCTCTCGCAGCGGCGCGCCGAGACCGTGCGCGCCTATCTGATCCGCGCGGGAATCAGCGCGAGGCGGCTGGAGGCGAAGGGTTACGGCGAGACGCGGCCGATCGCGCCGAACGACACCGAAGCGGGACGCGCCAAGAACCGCCGCGTGGAGCTGACCCGGATCGACTAGCCCCGTACGAGGCGGGCGCCCTCGGCGATGAAGAGCACGCCGAACACCGCCAGCATGAGGATGCCGATCCAGGCGAACACCGTGGCGGTGTGCGCCACGCGGGCGCCCAGCCAGGCGAGGGCATAGCTGATCGCGACGGCGTAGACCAGGATCGACAGGAAGAGGCCGGCGATGCCCGTCGCCCCGAGCGACGAGATCACGATCGGACCGCTGGCCATCCACCAGCCGAAGGAAAAGGGGCTCGCGAGCACGGTCATGAGCCCCAGACGATAGGAGCCGCGCGCCGAGGAGGCGGCGGCTCCTCGTCGTAGGGTCCGGATTCCATCCCAGGCCATCCACAAGAGCATCGCTCCGCCGGCGGCGCCGAGGGCGCCCACGATGCGCGGGTGGCGGCGGAGCACCGCCAGGAAGCCGAGGGTTACCAGCGCGAGCCACGTCGCGTCGGCGGTCATGGCCCCGAGCGCCGTCCGGATCGCCTCGCGCGGCCGTCCCTGGGTCGAGGCGGTGGACATGATCGCCATCACCGGGCCCGGCGGCGCCACGAGCGAGAGGCCGAGCAGGAAACCCGCTCCGAGACGGGCGAGCGGATCGTTAATGCGACCGTCTCCGCTTGGAGCCGGCGCGGCCGCGGCGCACGGTCCGGTGCTTCGCGACGCGCTTCTCGTGCGCCGCCTTCAGCACCGGGGGGAGCCGCTTCGCCAGGCTGTCCCGGATCTCCGGCCGGAAGGGAACCGCTTCGCCGAAGTGCGGATCCCGCTCGGCGACCGAGAGCAGGCGCGCCGATCGCGGCCAGAACACGGTCGGCTTCTCGTCGTCGGTCCGCCGTCCATTCGTGGCGGTGATCTCCAGATTGGAGGTGAAGCGATATCCGGTGGAGTCCGCGCTCCATCCCTCGGCGAGCTCGTTCAAGTCCCGCGTCGTGACCGCGGCCGACGCGTGCACCTGGCCCTTCTCGATCCAGACCCGGCGCTTCCCGACCTGCCCGCCGGCCGGGCTCCGCAGATAGCTCGTGGCGAAGTAGGCGTCGCTGCGGCGAAGGGAGTCGAGCTGCTCGAAGTCGTCCCACTGCTCCCTTCGCCCCGGCTCGGTCGAGGCGATGTTCCAGTAGGTGGTCTGCACGTGGGCGACGCCGGTCTTGGGGTCGAACGCGACCTTGGTCTGGCTCTTTTCGTAGGTGAGGCAGCCGGGGAAGAGTGCCAGGGCGAGCGCCGCGGCCAGGACGGGGCGGCGAAGCGCGGTCCGGAGGCCGGTCATGCGCAGGAGACGACCAGGCTTCGGTCCGCGGAGCGGAGGTCGGCGCAGCCGGCGAGGGCCAGCGAGAGCGCGACCTCCTCGCGCAGGAGATCCAGCACGCGGAGCACGCCCCGCTCGCCGCCCACCGCGAGCCCCCAGAGGACGGGACGTCCCACGAACACCGCGCGCGCCCCCAGTGCCAGGGCCTTCACGACCTCGCTGCCGCGCCGGATCCCGCCGTCCACGTACACCTCGGCGCCGCTCCCCACCGCGTCGGCCACCGCCGGCAGCGCGAGCACCGCGGCCTCGCAGCCGTCCAGTTGCCGTCCCCCGTGGTTCGACACCCAGACGCCGTCGGCGCCGCAGTCCACCGCGCGCCGCGCGTCGTCGGCGCGGACGATCCCCTTGAGCACGATCGGAAGCCGGGTCCGCTTCCGGAACCACTCGATCGATTCCCAGGTGAGCGAGGGATCGAGCTGGGCCGAGGCGTAGGCGGCGAGGCTTCCGTAC
>DASSLZ010000201.1:0-2112 GCA_035689165.1 Candidatus Eiseniibacteriota bacterium
CCGGCGCGGTAGTCGCCGGGGGTCATCCCCAGCGCCTCGGGAGAACGCTCGTAGAGGCGGCTGCTCGATCCGTATCCCGCTTCCGTCATGGCCATCGTGACCGGCTCCTTTCGACGCAGCCCTTCCTTGAGCGACGCCAGCCGCACCGCGTCCGCGTACTGGCGCGGCGAGATGCCCGTGGCGCTCAGGAAGGTGCGCTGCAGATGATGGGGCGACATGCGCGCGACCCGCGCGAGCGCCTCCAGGGTGACGCGCTCCTCGGCCGCGCGCTCCTCGATGTGGGCGCAGACGCGACGGACCAGCTCCGCGTGGGGATGGGGGGCGGTGTCCCGGGGACGGCATCGCTTGCAGGAGCGGAATCCCGCGTGTTCCGCCGCGTCAGCGTCGGGGAAGAACACGACCTGGTTCTTCCGCGGCTTTCGCGCCGGGCAGGAGGGGCGGCAATAGATGCCGGTGGACCGGACGCCGAAGACGAAGCGTCCGTCCTGGCGCGCGTCGCGCGCGAGGACGGCGCGCCAGCGGGGGTCGGCGCCGACGCGGGGCTCGAGATCGGAGGGTGCGTGGGTCATCGCGAGTTCGTTCATGTGGGATACGATAGGTCCGCGCGCCGGAGCGCACTATCCGAAGGTTGCGGGCGTACCTCGCTCAGTGCCGATAGCGGGCCGCGTACACCCCCAGGCACCGGTCCTGCACGACCTGTATCCCGGCCGCTGTCAGCTTTGCTGCGGCCGCGTCGTTCCGGATCCCGCTCTGCATCCAGAACACCTTCGGCCGACGCTCGGGCGGGAGCGCCAGAACCTCGTCGGCGTGCGGCGGGACATCTTCAGAGCGGCGGAACACGTTCACCAGATCGAACGTGCCCGGCACGGAGGCCAGGTCGGGGTAGGCCTTGAGCCCCTGCGAGGACTCGATCCGCGGGTTCACGGGGACGACCTCCATCCCCGTCTCACGGCACATTTCGGGAATGGTGTACGCCGGACGGTCCGAGCGCTGCTCGTCCACCATGCCGATCACGGCCACGCGCTTCGCCCCCCGCACGATCGCGGCGAGGGCGTCTTCGTCGGTCACCACAAGGCTCATCCGAAGTACCTCCGGTCGCGTCGAGCAGGCGAGGCAGCCCATTGATCGTAACCGGAAAGGGCTCGACTCATACCATCTTCTGGAAGATGTTCTTTGTGCCGTGCTGACACGCTCTCGACAGCCAAATTAGGCGCTCCGGCTCAGCCTCATGCGGTGGTTCTTCGGATCGAACGTGACCGCGAAATCCCGAAGCACCCGCGCGCCGATGTTTCCCACGTCGAAGACGGGCTGGAACTCGACCATCGGCTTTGCGAAGGTCGTTGGTCCCACGGCAACATCGCCTTCCAGCCCCGCGGCCTTGATGTCGAATTCGTTGGAGACGGTCCGGGCGTGCCCGACCACACGGGGCGGCTCGGCCAGGGGGAGCTTCGCCGCGAATGATTCGGGGAGGCTGAAGCCGCCCATGGCGCCCGCGTCCACGTCCGTGTCCACGTCCACGCCCGCGACGCGCATGGTCACCGAGGGGATGCCGCGCTCGTCACGATAGGGCACGATGCCGGTCCCGTCCAACGGTAGGGAGCCCTGGGCCAGGGTCATCCGGAGCGCGGGGAAGTCCAGCGTGAGCAGACAGTCGCTGAAGAGTCCGAAACCCAGGATCCCGTCCACCTTCTCGCCGGGCAGGCGGCCCGCGAAGTCGCCGGTCGTGGCCGTGAGCCCCGCGAAGCGGGCGTCGCCGGCCGCGAGCGAGTCGACCGCGACGATCTCGGCGGTCTTCATGTTCCTGCCGCTGGGATCGCCCACGCGCGCCTCGCCGACGACGGGAAGGCCCAGCTTGCGCGCCACCGCCTCGTCGATGCGGAGACACCCCGCCGCGCCCGTGTCGATCGCGAAGCGGAACGGCCCCTGTCCGTTGAGCGTCACCTCCACGGAGGCCAGGTGTCCGGCCCACGCCATGGGGACCACCGCGCCGCCTGCCGGAAGCACGGTCGAGGCGGGCTTCTCCTCGCGCGCCGAATGCACCTCGGCCCCGAGGGGACGGGCCGAGATCCTATGGTTGGCGCCGCCCGAGGGGGCGCCGGCCCGCCGGAGCCA
>DASSLZ010000202.1:0-8971 GCA_035689165.1 Candidatus Eiseniibacteriota bacterium
GGGACATGAAATCATGGCGGGAGCGCGCCTCCAGCTCGTCGTAGCATGCGCGCGCGCGCTCACGGCGGCCCGACTGCTGGTGCGCCCAGGCGAGCAGACCCAGCGCCCAGGGATGCCGTCCGGATTCGCCAAGGAGCGCCGCAGCCTGCTCGACCACGCGATCGTAATGACCGGCGAGCGCATGGCTCCGCATCAGGCTCCACTGAGCGAAGAACGATTCGGGATCCAGCTGCAGCGACCGCTCGGCTTCGACGATCGCTTCCTCATGGGATCCCAGGATTCCAAGGACGAAGGAGTTCATGCCGCCGACCCAGGCGTTCAACGGATCGTCCTGGACGGCGCGCCGAAGCTCCGCGCGCGCCGTTTCGTCCGCCATCGCCCCGCGGAGCAACCTCCAGAGCGCCCACTGGGCCCGCGTGCGCGCGTTGCGCGGCTCGAAGCGAAGCGCCCGCTCGTACAGCGCATCGGAATCCGCGAACTCACGATCGAACTGTTCGGCAAAGGCCCCCAGCGTCGCCCACGCCTCGCCCAGCTCCGGATCGATTTTCAGCGCCCGCTCGGCGAGAGATTTTCCCCGCGACATCGCTTCAGACATCGAAGTGACGCCGAACGAACCCATCAGCCGGTACGAATCCGATAGGAGTGCCAAGGCCTCGGCATACTCGGGATCGAGCGCGACGGCCCGCTCGAGGCAGCGAGCCGCCTGGGCCATGAAGCGCCCGCGCCGCGCCTGCAGCGCGCGCCCGCGCAGCACCAGCTCGTAGGCCTCGAGGTTCTTCGTCCCGCGCCCCTTCAGCGCGTCTCCTTGAAGGGCCAGCCGGAGGCGCGAGGCGATCGCGCTGGCAATCTCGTCCTGGATCGCGAACACGTCCGTCATCTCCCGGTCGTAACGCTCCGACCAGAGCTGGTAACCGTCGGCGGCGTTGGCGAGCTGCACCGTGATCCGGAGGCGCGGACCGGCGCGCCGCACCGTCCCTTCCAGCACCGTGGTGACGTCCAGCCTCTCTCCGATCGACCGCAGATCCTCGCGGCGGCCCTTGAACGCGAAGCACGACGCCCGAGCCGCCACGCGCAGACCGTCCACCTGCGCCAGGGCGTTCAGGATCTCTTCGGTGATGCCGTCGGCGAAGAACTCGTCATCGACGCCGCTCAGATTCTCGAACGGCAGGACCGCGATCGACGTTTCGGGAGCGCCGGAGGCGCCGCCCCTCGAGGCCACGTCTTCCAGCTCCAGCCGGACGTCGCGGATATCGCGGGGACGCTCGGCGGCGTCCTTGCGCAGGCAGCGGCGCAGGATCTCGCGGATGCGCGCCGGAGCGTTGTCGGGAAGCGCGCGCCATTCCGGATCGCGCTCCAGAATGCGCGCGACCAGGTCCGAGGTGGTCTCTCCCGCGAAGGCGGGGCGACCCGAGAAGCACTCATAGAGGACGCAACCAAAGGACCATACGTCGCTCCTTCGGTCGACCGGATTCCCTCGCGCCTGTTCCGGACTCATGTACGCCGCGGTCCCGAGGACGATGCCCGCTCCCGTCGCGTCGAGGCGTTCCGCCACGGTCTGGGTGTGCGGGGAGTCCCCGCCCTCCAGGACGGAATCGCTCTTCGCGATGCCGAAGTCGAGCACCTTGGCTCTTCCATCGGGGCGGAGCATGACGTTGCCGGGCTTCAGGTCGCGATGGACGATCCCTCGCTCGTGCGCCGCCTCGACGGCGCTCGCGATCTGGATCCCGACCGCCAGGGCTTCGCGCGACGGGAGCGGACCCCGCTTCAGGCGCGCCGCGAGCGTCTCCCCCTCGACCAGCTCCAGCACCAGATGCGGCGTCGTCCCCTCCTCCTCGAGGCCATAGATCGCGGCGATATTGGGGTGGTTGAGTCCGGCGAGCGTCTGAGCTTCACGGCGGAAGCGCGCGAGGCGCTGGGGGTCGCGGGCGAACTCGGTGGGCAAGGCTTTGATCGCCACCTCGCGATGCAATCGCGTGTCGCGGGCGCGGTACACCTCTCCCATGCCACCCGCCCCGAGCGGTGCCATGATCTCGTACGCGGCGAGTCGGGTGCCGGGTGCAAGGGCCATTTGTGGGAGTCCTGACGCCAAGGGTCGAGCGATCGGGGTCCGAGAGAAGGTTACGTTACCACAAGCGCCGAAGGCCGGCCGCGCACTCCCGCGGGCGAACGTGCTTGTGAAAGCCGGAACAGACAATACGCTTTCACGATTGCGGGGCGCGCGGGATTGCTATATCCGCACAAAGACGGGATACAGGCTAAGCGAAACGGAAGGCGCCTTCACCAAGGAGATCGAGCGTGGACATCACGAGAAGCGGCTCGCAGCCTTCAGCCAAGGGATCCGCCGAGTACTTCACCGGGACGGTGCGGATCGAGCCACGGTTCGGCGCCAAGGACCCGGCGCGGGTGGCCGCCGTCACCGTCACGTTCGAGCCGGGCGCCCGCACGGCGTGGCACACGCACCCGCTGGGCCAGCACCTGATCGTGACCTCCGGTAGCGGACGCGCGCAGCGCTGGGGCGGGCCGGTCGAAGAGATCCGGCCCGGCGACGTCGTCTGGTTCCCGCCGGGCGAGAAGCACTGGCACGGCGCCGGGCCGACCACCGCCATGACGCACCTCGCCGTCCAGGAACAGCTCGGCGGGAAGACGGTCGACTGGCTGGAACAGGTCAGCGACGACGCGTAATCACTTCCGCCGGCGCAGCACGACGTGCGTCGCGCGCTCTCCCGCGATCGATTCCTCGCACTGGTAGCCCAGCGCGCGCAGATCGAGGCCCTGCATCAAGTGTTCTCCCTTGCCCAGGAGCACCGGGCGGAGGCCCAGGGTCAGCTCGTCGACCAGCCCGGCCTGGAGGTACTGGCGGATGGTGGACACGCCGCCGCCCAGGCGCACGTCGCGCCCGCCCGCGGCGGCCTGGGCCCGATCCAGCGCGACCTGAATGCCCTCCGTGACGAAATGGAAGACGGTGCCTCCCTTCATCTCGAAGGAAGCCCGCGGGTAATGGGTCAGCACGAAGACAGGCACGTGATACGGCGGCTCCTCGCCCCACCATCCCTTCCAGCTCTCGTCCGGCCACGGCCCCCGCACCGGGCCGAACATGTTCCGTCCCAGGATCCACGCGCCGAGATTCGCGAAGCCCCGCTCGGCCATGCGATTGTCGACGCCGGTCTCGCCGCCCTCCAGGCCGTGCATCTGCCGCCAGAAGCGGGTCTCCATGAACCATTCCATGATCTCGGGCCCGCGCACGCCGAGCGGATTCTGGAGGTCCTGGTCCGGCCCGGCGCCGAAGCCGTCGAGGGAAAGGCCGAAGCTGCTGACGCGAAGTTTGGACATGCCGGTTCTCCGATACGATCGCGGTCGATGTGTTGTCGTCAGGCCACATTATCACGGTCACACTCGCCCGTGGACTTCGAGACACCATCGGAAATTCGCAAGCGCGCCACATTCCCACCACATGTCGGGAGTACCTTGTACGTGATAGGAACGAGCGTATTCGATCGTTCGCCTGGAGGCGTCCATGTCCTCGCCGCGGATGTACCGCTTCGCCCTTGTCGCCCTGCTCGCTGCCGCCCCTTCGCTTGCGGCCGCCGCGGACCTCGACTGGCCGCGCCAGTTCGACACACCGAGCGGCTCCTTCGTCATCTATCAGCCGCAGCCGGAGGATCTCCAGGGCGACGAGCTCACCGGCCGCGCCGCCTTCTCGCTGAAGAAGACCGACGGCACCGAGCGTACGTACGGGGTGCTCTGGTACACGGAGCGCATCTCGATCGACCGCGACAGCAGCACGGTGTCCGCGCGCAGCCTGGACGTCACGAAGGTGCGCTTGCCGGGGATCACGCCCGAAGAGGCTTCGCGCTATGAGAGCCTGGTCGAATCCCAGGCCAGGGGCTGGGATCTATCCCTTTCCGTCGAAGAGCTTCAGGCCGGCCTGGCCGCCGCCGAGAAGGAGCGGGCCAGCGTGGACGACATCGACAACACGCCTCCCAAGATCCTCTTCCACGACCGGCGCGCGATCCTGGTCGTCTACGACGGCGATCCGCTCCTCGAGCCGATCCAGGGCTCGTCGCTCCAGCGCGTGGTGAACACGCCCTACGCCGTGGTGCTCGATCCGAGGAGCCACACCTACTATCTGAACGGCGGGAATCTCTGGTATCGGGCGAAGGACCCGCTCGGGCCGTGGACGGATATCTCCAATCCCCCGGCGGCCGTTCGCGCCGTGGTTCCCCCGGACACCTTGTCGTCCGACGTGGTGGAGGGTCCGCCGCCGGAGGTGCTGACCGCGACCGAGCCTACGGAGCTGATCGCCACCGATGGCCCGCCCGAGTACGCCTCGCTGGTCCAGGACGAGCTGCTCTACGTGACCAATACCGAGAGCGACGTCGTCCTGGAGGTCGAGACGCAGGACCTGTACGTCCTGATTTCCGGCCGGTGGTTCCGGGCTCCCTCCACCGACGGCCCATGGACCTTCGTTCGCGGCGACGAGCTGCCGGCCAGCTTCAAGCGGGTGCCGCCCGACTCGCCCAAGGGGAACATCCTGGCGAGCGTCGCGGGCACGGACCTGGCCGAAGACGCGATGGCCGACGCCGAGATCCCCCAGACCAGCGCGATCCGGCGCGACGACCAGAGCCTGCAGGTGACGTACGACGGCGATCCCGATTTCGAGCCGATCGAGGGCACCGAACTCGAATACGCCGTGAACACCGACGCCGAGGTGATTCTCGCCGACGGCCGCTACTACGCGTGCGACCAGGGCGTCTGGTACATCGCGGACGACCCCGACGGACCCTGGAGCGTCAGCGACACCCGGCCGCTCGGCCTGGAGGAGATCCCGCCCAGCTGCCCCGTGTACGACGTGCGCTACGTCTACGTCTACGAAGCGACGCCCGAAGTCGTGTACGTCGGCTACCTGCCCGGGTACCTGGGCTGGTATCCCTACTACGGCACCGTCGTCTACGGGACCGGGTACCAGTACAACGGGTGGCGGGGCCGGCACCATTTCTATCCGCGTCGCTTCACCTGGGGGATTCATGCCCGCTACAACCCCTGGCTAGGCCGGTGGAGCTTCGGCTTCAGCTACAGCACGGGCTTCCTCCGCGTCGGCAGCCGCTGGCGCTCGGATGCCTCGGTCCCACGCACCCGCACCCGATCGGCATGGTTTGGTCCGGGAGGATTCCGCCGCCCGCTGGTGTCTCAGGACATGGCGCTGTTGCGGACCCGGCCTCAGCGTCGCGTGCGGGCCGCCGCGTTGGAAGGGCTGCCGTCCAACCTCTACAACCGGACGGAGAACGTCACGCGCGTCGACCGCGTCCGAAACCGTGCGATCGCGCGGCCGATCGTTCGACCCTCGCCCGTTCCCAACGACGTGTTCGGGGGCAAGGACGGCCGCGTCTATCGCCGCGAGGGGGATGGAACGTGGCAGGTCCGGACCGGAAGCGAGTGGAAGCCGACGAACGTCCCGGTCCTTCCGCCGGCCACGACGACTCAAAGGGAGCGCGAGGAAACGCCGCTTCCTCCGGCCAAGCCCATGCCGCCGAGGGAGAGCAGGCGGCGCGGCGAGCCGGCGGTCGAGCGCCCGGCGCCGCCGCGCAACATCCCGACGGAGCGGCCCGTGCCCTCGCGCGAGCGGCCCGAGCCGCCACGGGAGCGGCCAATGCCGCAAGAGGAGCGAACCACGCCCCCACGGGAACGCCCCGCGCCCGGCAACCTGGAGCGCGAGTACCGCGCGCGCGAGCGGTCGAATCGCGAGGACAAGCCGGAGGCGCCGCCGCCGGCGGTGCGTCCGACCCTGCCATCGGAGGAGCCCAAGGACAAGAAATCGGAAGAGCCCAAGAAGGAACGGACGACGCAGCGATTGAGGGAGGATGTGAAGCGCGACCGCGGTCGCTGAGATCGCGGGCTACAGGGCCCGCCGGTGAAACGCCCTCATGCCCAGCGCGAGCGCCAGGAGGACGTAGCCGACCGCCCACCACACCATCGCCGCGCTCGGAACCGACACCGGCGAGAAGGGCGAGCCGCCCAGCTCGCGCAACATCGTGGGTTGCATCTGCGTCGCGGCAAGCTGCCAGAGCGATTCGCTCGGCATGATGAGGCTGGCCACGGTTCCCACCTGCGCCGCGGCGGCGTTGTCGGCGTACGTGCCGATCTGCTCCACCCAATTCCCGATGAAGGCCAGGCCGAAGAGCCCGAAGGCGAGGATGCCGTTGGTCACGGTGCTCAAGCGCGCGCCCCCCGCGATCGAAAGGGTGAGGAGCACGGTTCCCTCGAGAAGCATGAGCGGCAGCCCTTGGAGCACCCCCGGCGGCGTGAAGTGGGCCAGGACTCGCGTGAGGGTCAGAACGCCTCCCGCGAGCAGGAGAAGATAGGCGCTCATGACGACCCAGTGGCCGAGCCACTTGCCCAGGACGATGTCGCGGCGGCGGATGGGCCGCACCGCGACGGTCTGGATGACCCCCGAAGCGATCTCGCCGGAGAGCGTATCGACCGGAAGGAGCACGGCGGTCATGACCGTAAGGAGACTGGACGCGTAGAGGCCGGCCAGCGTCATGATGTTGAGGAAGAGGCGGCGCTCGAGGATCGACGTCTCGTGCGCCGACACGTCCCGGAGGATGAAATGAAGTCCCACGCCGAACAGCGTGAGGAACGCCGCGCCGGCAATCAGGGCCGCGAGCAGGATTTTCCGTCGCGCGGCCTCGTGGATCGTCAGATGCGCGACCGTCAGCACGCCGCCCAGTCTCATCCAGGCCTCTGATCTTCGCCCATCACCTCGAGGAACCACGACTCGAGGGACTTGTGGGCCACGCGCATCTCAACCAGCGGAACGCCGCGCTCGACGAGCGCGCGCGCCAGCTCCGGCAGCCGCTCTTCGCCGGGTACCTCGACGCGGAGCTTGGCCTGCGGCCCTTCCCCGTCGGGAGCGGCGCCGTCCAGGACGCGCCCGAAGCGGGCCGCCGTCTCGCGCGCTTCCGAGGCCATCCCACCCGTGCGAAGCTCGACCAGGATCCGCCCCCGCGCCTCGCCCATCGCCATGTCGTGGATCGTGCGCCCCTCCTTCACGAACGACACGCGGCTGCAGGTGGCCTCGACCTCGCCGAGCAGGTGCGAGTTCAGGAACACGGTCGTTCCGCGTTCCCGTAGCTCGTGGATCACGTCCCGCACCAAGAGCCGCCCCAAGGGATCGAGCCCCGACGTCGGCTCGTCCAGGAAGACCAGCTCCGGCTGGCCCAGCAGCGCCTGCGCCAGGCCCACCCGCTGCATCATTCCCTTCGAGTAGGTCCGGATGGGCCGCTGGGCCGCGTCCAGCAGATCCACGCGGGCGAGCAGCGCCTCGGCGCGCGTGCGGCCGTCCGAGGCGCGAAGCCCGAGGAGGCGCGCATGCAGGTGCAACAGCTCGCGTCCCGTCAGCCACTCCTGAAATCGGAAGTGTTCGGGGAGAAAGCCCAACCGCGCGCGCGTGCGGCGATCGCCGAGCGGTGCCCCCAGGACGCTCGCCGAGCCGGACGTGGGCGCGACGAGCCCCAGGAGCATCTTGACCGAGGTCGTCTTCCCCGCCCCGTTCGGGCCGAGGAAACCGAAGACCTCTCCCCGCCGAACGGTCAGGGAGAGGTCTTCCACCGCGGTCTTCGCGCCGAACTGCTTCCGCAGCCCGCGCGTCTCGATGACGTGTTCCGTCACCAGGCTAGGAGACCGACTCCGCCATCTGCATCAGATCGCGTCCGGAGAGGTTGCCCTGGAGGCAGAACACCCGCTCGCCTTGCGTCCACATCAACATCGCTCCCTCGCGACGGCGTCCGTCCTGTCCGCGCGTGCTCGTCGTGATCAGAAGGCCCGATTGTCCGCGCACGGTCACCTGGCGGAACGTGCTCACGTTCATCGGCACCGGCACGAGCAACGTGCTCCGCCAATCGGTCGAGCGCGCGATCCGCCGTGCCTCGCCCGTGTCCAAACCCAGCACCCGCAACCCGATCTCGGCCAGCCGCTCCACGTCCCAGCCCGCCGGCACCGAGACCTCGGGGCTCCGCGCCTGCACCAGCATCGCTCTTCCGTTCCGCGGCGAGCGGAACTTCTGGAACACCACCGGGGGCTTCTTCACTTCGATCCAGCGCCCGTCCAGCCCGGTGGGAACCTCGACGTCGTTCAGGTCCAGCCGCTGGAGCACCGAGCGCAGTTTCGCCTCGCTGACGGACAGCCTCATGGCCCCCGCCCCCTCGACGAAGACGCTGTCCGCGACCAGTCCCTCGGGCAGATACGAAGGCGCGCTCACCGCGAACCCAGCCTCCGGCGAAGCCGCCTCCCGCGAGGGAACGTAGCGCATGGGACCCGGGTCGAGCACCGTCTCCTCTTTGTCGAGAACGAGGAGCCCGTGGTCCTTCCCCTGTTCCAGGGAGCGCAGCGTCTCGAACCGCGATTCGCTGAACGGGACGGCGGCGAACCGACGCACCCGGAACAGCTCGAGGAACGACTGGGCGGAGACGCGCACCGAGGGGATGGTGAAGAGCGCGGCCACGAGCGCGACGCCGGCGGCGAGGGCGGCCAGGCGCACCACGCGCCCTGCGACGGGCGAGCGCCGACCCTCCTGCCGCCGCAGCCGCTCGCGGAGATCGCGCGCAAAGCGCGGATCGGGATCGCGGCGGTATTCGTGAAGCATCCGATCGTCCATCGTCAGGCTCCTTCATCCCAGTCGGCGCGCAGGGCCTGCACCGCCCGGTGCAGGATGGTTCCGACGTTCGATTCGCTCAGGCCCGTCATGCGGGCGATGTCCCGGTTCGTGTGCTCCGCGCCGTACTTCAACGCCAGGAGCTCGCGCTCGCGATCGGGCCGCCGCGCCAGAAGCAGGCCAAGGCGTGCTTCGTCCGAGCGCTTCTCGGCGATCTCTTCGGGCGTGGGTCCTCCCGGAAGCCCGGCCGCCTCCTCGAGAGGAACAGAAGCGCGCGCACTCCGGAAGTGGTCGATCGCCACGTTCCGGGCCACCGCGAAG
>DASSLZ010000203.1:0-4521 GCA_035689165.1 Candidatus Eiseniibacteriota bacterium
GTGGTCGATACGCGAAAGGTGCTGATTCGTTAGAGACAGGCACGAGGGGTCGGGCCGGGCGCCGTGTGCTCCGGCCCGCCTCGCGCGCGCTCAGGCCGCGGGACCATTTGATTTTCGGGATCGGGAGGCAGAGCATGGAGCGGTTGCAGAAAGGAGCCGTCTCATGCGCCCATCCACCGCACCGTATGCCGCAACGCCCGAACCGCGCGCCGACCGTTCGGACTCAACCCGGGAGCGCTACCGCCGTTACCGCCGCGCCGTCGACTACATCGCCGCGGCGCAGATCTATCTTCGCGACAATCCACTGCTCCAAGAACCGCTCCGGCCCGAGCACATCAAGGATCGCCTGCTCGGCCACTGGGGCACCGCGCCCGGCATCAACACGGTCTACGCCCACCTGAACCGGCTGGTCGTGGAGCGCGACGCCAACCTCATGCTGGTCACGGGACCGGGACATGGGGCAGCCGCCAACATGGCCAACCTCTGGCTCGAGGGGACGCTCGCCGAGTTCTACCCCAGGCTCTCGCGCGACGAGGCGGGGCTTCGCGAGCTGTTCCGCGAGTTCTCCTGGCCGTACGGATTTCCCAGCCACCTGAGCCCCAGCATCCCGGGCGTGATTCACGAAGGAGGCGAGCTGGGATACGCGCTCGCGACCTCCTTCGGGGCGGTGCTGGACAGCCCCGGGCTGGTCGTCGCCTGCATCGTCGGCGACGGCGAGGCGGAGACCGGCCCGACCGCCGGAGCGTGGCACAGCGCCAAGTTCATCAATCCCGAGTCGGACGGGGCGGTGCTCCCGATCCTTCTGCAGAACGGGTTCAAGATCTCGAATCCGACGATCGTGGCCACGATGACCGAAGAGGAGGAGACATCGCTCTTTCGAGGCTACGGCTACGAGCCGCGCTACGTGGACGACGGGCCGGAGCTGGACCCGGACATGAGCGCCGCGATGGACTGGGCGCACGACGAGATCGCGCGGATCCAGCGGCTCGCGCGCGGCGGCACGCCCGAGGCGCGCCCGCGCTGGCCGATGCTGATCTATCGCATGCCGAAGGGACGCGGCTGCCCTCCGGAGCTGGACGGCGAGCGGATCGCGGGGACCTTCCGCGCGCACCAGGTGCCGGTGAAGGATCCCAAGAACAATCCGAAGCACCTGGACGCGCTGGAGCGTTGGCTCCGCTCCTACCGGCCGGAAGAGCTGTTCGACGCGCAGGGACGCCCCGATCCCGGCCTGATCGCCCTCTGCCCGCACGGATCGCGGCGGATCGCGCTGAACTCCGCTTCCTTCGGAGGGGACGTGCGGCAGCCGCTCGCGCTGCCCCCGCTCGAGCGCTTCGCGGTCAAGGTGGAGCGGCGCGGAACGCCGATGGTGAGCCACATGGGCCCGTTCGGCGACTACCTGGCCGAGGTGCTGGTCGAGAACGAGAGCGCGCGCAACTTTCGGATCGTCTGTCCCGACGAGCTGGAATCGAACCGGCTCTCGGCGGTGCTGCGCGTGACCGACCGGCAGTACTGCTGGCCGGTCCCGGAGGGCTCGGCGCACATCGCCCGCTACGGCCGCGTACTCGAGGTGCTTTCCGAGCACAACTGCCAGGGGTGGCTGGAGGGCTATCTCCTGACGGGCCGGCATGGGTTGTTCCCATGCTACGAAGCCTTCATCCCGATCGTGGACGGGATGATGAACCAGTACGCCAAGTTCCTGAAGGCATCGCTGGAGGTGCCGTGGCGGAAGCCGGTCGCCTCCCTCAACTATCTGCTCACCTCCGAGGCGTGGCGCCAGGATCACAACGGCTTCTCGCACCAGGGGCCCGGCTTCATCAACAACCTGCTCACGAAGAAGGGAGAGACCTACCACATCTTCCTCCCGCCCGACGCGAACACGCTGCTCGTCACCATGGAGCACTGCTTCCAGTCGACGCAGCACATCAACCTCGTGGTCGCGGGCAAGCAGCCGATGCCGCAGTGGCTCACACTGGAGGAGGCGCGGGAGGAGTTCCGGGTGGGCGCGAGCGTGTGGCGGTGGGCCAGCTCGAACGAGGGAGAAGACCCGCAGGTGGTGCTCGCGGCCAGCGGCGACAATCTCACCCTGGAATCGATCGCGGCCGCGCAGATCCTGCGCGAGGAGACGCCCGACTGGCGGGTGCGGGTCGTCAACGTCATGAACCTGCTCGCGCTGGGGATTCCCCAGAAGTATCCGCACGGCCTGGACGAGCAGCGCTTCCAGCGGATCTTCCCGATCACGGCGCCGGTCATCTACAACTTCCACGGCTATACGGCCGCCATCAAGCAGCTCTGCTGGGAACGGCCGATGAACGAGCGCTTCGACGTGAACGGGTATCGCGAGGAGGGCTCGACCACGACGCCCTTCGACATGCATCTCCGGAATCGCACGAGCCGCTGGCACGTGGTGATCCAGGCGGCCCAGAAGATCGCCGACCGCTATCCGTCGGCCGCGGCCCGCGCGGAGGAGCTGATCCGCCGCTATGAGCGGAAGATCGCGGAGCACCGCGACTACGTCGTGGAGCACGGGGTGGACCCGCCCGAGATCGCCGCGACGCGCTGGCAGGACATGAAGCTCTAGCCGAGGGCGCGGTCGTGGCCGGCGCATTCATCCTCTGCGTCAACGCGGGATCGAGCACGCTCAAGGGCTCTTTGCTCGAGGCCTCCGCGGACGGCGGCGTCGCGGAGGTCAAGGGACGAAGCGTCACGATCGATCGCGTCCCGAGCGCGGAAGCGCTGGACGAGGCGCTGGCCGCCCTAGGGGTGTCGGGTCCGGAGGCCCTATGCGCGGTCGGGCACCGCGTGGTGCATGGCGGGACGGAGTTTCGCGAGCCGGTGCGCGTCGATGAAAGCGTCAAGGCGGCGATCGCGCGGCTCTCGGTGCTCGCGCCCCTCCACAATCCCCCCGCGCTCGCCGCGATCCAGGCCGCGGAGCGGCGGTTTCCGAACGTCCCGCACGTCGCCGCGTTCGATACGGCGTTCTTCGCCGATCTCCCCCCGGAACGAGTCGTCTATTCCCTCCCCTACGAATGGTACGAACGCTGGGGCGTCCGGCGGTTCGGTTTCCACGGCCTGAGCCACCAGTACGCCTCCGGCCGCGCCCAGGCCATGCTGGGGGGCGGGCGGCAGCGGGTCGTGGTGCTTCACCTTGGCAACGGCTGCTCGGCGAGCGCCGTGGTGGAGGGAAACCCCGTCGCGACCACCATGGGCTTCACGCCGATGGAGGGGCTGATGATGGGCACCCGCTCCGGCTCGGTGGACCCGGGGATCCTCCTCTATGCGACGCGTGAGAAAGGCCTCACGGTCGAAGCGCTGGACGACGCCTTGAACCACCGGTCGGGGCTGCTCGGTGTTTCCGGCGTCTCCGGCGATTTCCGCGCGGTCGCGGCGGCCGCGGGCGAGGGTCACGAGAGGGCGTGCCTCGCGCTGGCGATCTACGCCGACCGGGCGCGCGCGGTCGTGGGGAGCCTCGCCACCGCCATGGGGGGAATCGACGCGCTGGTCTTCACGGCCGGGGTCGGGGAGCATGCCGCGTCGATGCGGGCCGACATCTGCCGCGGGCTCGAGTTCCTGGGACTGGCGATCGACCTGTACCGAAACGCACCCGCCGTGCCCGACGCGGACGTCTCGCTCGCGGGTGGTACGGGCCGCATCCTCGTGATCCAGGCTCGCGAGGACGTGATGATCGCGCGGGCGGCGCGCGCCGCGATCGGCTAGAGAAGAAGCCCGCGGCGGATGGCGGCAGGGCGGGGTCCGGCTGATATTGAAAATTGCTATTGTTTTTCATTAATTAGTGGCGCACGCTTCTTCTCATGCGCTCTTCCTCCCGCGCCCTCATCGCCGATCGCGCCCAGCTCCGGGCGATCGCTTCCCCGGCCCGCCAGGAGATCCTCGACCTCCTCGTCCGGACGGGGGCCGCGTCGGCGGCGGAGCTGGGCCGGCTGGTCGGCCGTCCCGCCGACGGGCTGTACTACCACCTCCGCGCGCTCGAGCGGGTCGGGCTGATCCGCACCGACGGCTTCGAAGCGGGGGCGGGCCGGAAGGGGGCGCGCTACCGCGCCGTCCACAAAGAGCCCGCGATCCGCCACGACGCCGCACCGGGAGGCAACTCGCGGGACGTCACCGCCATCGTCGCGTCCATGCTCCGCCTGGGGGTCCGCGACTTCCGGCGTGCCTCGGCGCTCCCCGGGGTGCGCACGCGGGAGCCGGGTCGCGAGCTATGGGCGCTTCGTGTCACGGGGCGGCTCACGCCGGCCCAGGTGAGCACGGCCAATCGAGGCATCCGCGCGCTGCGCGATACGGTCGGACAGCCCGGCGCCAAGGGGAAGCTCTACGCGATCACGATCCTGCTCACGCCGCTCGAGCACCGCGCGCGGAAGCGGCAGCGCCGGCCGCGGAAGAAGCGCTCATGAAGCTCGCTTCGTTCGCTCTGGCCGTTTCGCTGGGAGCCGGCCTGGCACCCGCCGCGCCGTCGCGGGCGCTTGCCGCGGGGGCTGCCAAGCAGGGCACGGCATTTCTGACGTA
>DASSLZ010000204.1:0-6220 GCA_035689165.1 Candidatus Eiseniibacteriota bacterium
GAGATCCTGGCCGGCATGCACGACGGGCAGTTCGTCGTGGACGCCTACCAGGCGGGCGCCGGCACGTCGTTCCACATGAACGTGAACGAAGTGATCGCCAATCGCGCCGCCGAGCTCCTGGGCGGCGAGCGGGGCGACACCAAGCTCGTGAGCCCCAACGATCACGTGAACATGGCGCAGTCCACGAACGACGTGATCCCCACCGCCATCCGCCTCGCCGCCTACGTGCTGACCGGCCCCGTCGTCGAGGAGATGCAGGCGCTGGCTCGCGCGTTCGGCGAGCGGGCGCGCGCCTTCTCGGGCGTCCTGAAATCGGGACGCACGCACCTTCAGGACGCGGTGCCGATCACGCTCGGCCAGGAGTTCAGCGGCTACGAGGTCGCGATCGACGGCTGGGCCGAGTCGTTGAAGCGGAGCCGCGCGGGGCTGCTCCCGCTGGGTCTCGGCGGGAACGCCGCGGGCACCGGGATCAACGCGCACCCGAAGTACCGCGAGCGGGCCGTGGCCCAGCTCGCCTCCATGATGAACGCTCCCTTTGTTCCGGCGCCGAATCTGTTCGAGGCGATGCAATCGATGGCGCCCCTCGTCCGGCTCTCGAACGACCTTCGCGGCTTCGCGCTCGACCTGACGCGAATCGCGAACGACCTGCGGCTCCTCGCGAGCGGGCCGACGACCGGCTTCAACGAGATCGTCCTTCCCGCCGTGCAGCCGGGATCCTCGATCATGCCGGGCAAGGTGAATCCGGTGATGCTCGAGATGACGAACATGGTCTGCTTCCAGGTGCTGGGCTACGACGCCACGGTGGCCTATGCCGCCCAGGCGGGCCAGCTGGAGCTGAACGTCATGATGCCGGTGATCGCCCACAACTTGCTCCGCTCGCTCCACATCCTCGCCCCGGCGATGAAGGTCCTGCGCGAGAAGTGCGTCGACGGGATCACCGCCAACGAAGAGGTCTGCCGCGGCTACTTCGACCGCTCGATCTCGGTCGCGACGGCGCTGAACCCCTACATCGGCTACCTCGCGGCCGCCGAGGTCGCGAAGGAGTCGGCGAAGACGGGAAAAACCGTCGTCCAGATCGTGCGGGAGCGGAAGCTCCTCACCGAGGAGCAGATCGCGAAGGCATTCTCCCCCGAAGGGATGACGCACCCGGGCGGCAACTGATGGGCGCCGACCTCGGTTCGACGGTGAGGGCGGCGCGGGCTCTCCGCGCCGTCTTCGTTCTGCTCCTCGCGGCGCTCGCCCTTCCCGCCTGCTCCAAGCGCGACGGGCGCGTCCCGGAATCGTCGGCGGCCCCCGTGGACACGGCGCGCATCAAGGCCGCCGAGGTCGCGTCCTGGCCCTACCGCCGCGAGATCTCGGCCGACTTGGACGGCGACAAGAAGCTGGACCGCGTCGTGATCGCGGCGGATGTGCCGACGGGCCCGACGGGGCCGTTGTGGCAGGACGCCCAGCGCTGGGCGGTCTACGTGGAGCCCGAGAAGGGGGACCGGACGCTCCTGTACGGCGCCCTGGTGTCCCACGGCTTCGCCGAGGCGGCCGTACTTGATCCCGACGACAAGGACCACCGGCTGGTGCTGATCCAGGAGCGCACGCCGGAGCAGGTGCGGGCGATGGAAGTGGAGTACCGCAAGGGGAAGGCCAAGCTCGTCTCCGCCGCCGCCTACCGGATCGGGGAGTGGCTCCCCGGCGCGGCGTCGATGCGATAGCGCCCGCGCGCGCCGAAGGCGCGGCACCAACGAAATCGGGGCGGCGCCTCGCGGCGGCCGCCCCGTTTCATGAAACCCGGCTGGGGATTACAGGTTGAAGGCGACCCCCGCCCGGAACTGCATGTAGTTCAGGCTCGAGCCGCTCGTCGCGACGTCGTGGTAGAGGCCGGTCACGTTCATGCGCGTCTTCTCGCTGACCTGGAAGTCCACGCCCGCGCCCAGGTTGAATCCGAACTTGGAATCGGAGGCCGACGCGTTGCCCAGCACGCTGTCGTCGATCTTGGCCGTCACGTTGTACAGCCCAGCGCCCGCCTGCCCGAAGAACTGCGTGCCGACGCCCTTCGTGAACGTGTAGCGGATCGTCGGGTGCACGCGCCACAGGTGCATCGACGCCTCGTTGTTCGTGGTGAAGCCGTTGTCATAGGAAACGCTGCCCAGGCCGTCGTAGGAGAACTCCGGACCCCACGTGACCGCCGCGGACGGATGCAGCCAGTACGCCGCGCCGAAGGCCAGCCCGCCGCCCATCGTGTCTCCACCACCCATGTCTTCCGACGACTTCGCGTAGCCCAGGTTCAGCTCGAGCGTGCCCGGGTTCGAGCTCGACTCGTGGTGCGGACGCGTCGCGGCGCCCGCCGTGGAGGCGACGGCCATCAGGACCACCGCCATCAGGACCAGAACGAGATTGCGCTTCATCGTGTGCTCCATGGGTTCGAGAGTAGAGCCGTTCATGAGAATGGGGCGGCGCCGACGGGCGCCGCCCCGACTTCCTGCTGCCACGAAACTGCGATTACAGGCCGAAGCCGACGCCGGCGCGGAACTGGATGTAGTTCAGGCTCTGGCCTTCGGTCGACACCGTGTGATAGAGACCCGTCAGGTTCATGCGCGACTTCGGGCCGACCGGGAAGCTGACGCCCGCGCCGACGTTGAAGCCGAACTTGGACTGGCTGTCGCTGACGTCGCCGGCGACGCTGTCCTTGATGTCCGCCGACACGCTGTACAGACCGGCGCCGCCCTGGGCGTAGAACGAGGGGCCGACGCCCGCGCCGAAGTTGAACCGGAGGGCCGGATTCACACGGAACGCGTTCGTCTTGATCTCGTTGTCGGTCGTCGTGCCGTTGTCGTAGTTCGCCGTGCCGAGGTTGTCATACCCGGCCTCGAGGCCCCACGAAATCATCGGCGACGCGCTGCGCCAGTAACCCGCACCGAAGGACAGACCGCCGCCCATCGCGTTCTCCGCGCCGCCGATATCGACGCCGGAAGTCACGTCCGTCGAGGACTTGGAGTAGCCCGCGTTGAGCTCGACCGTTCCCAGGCTGGGCACCGGAGACGCGCTAGCGAGCGGCGCGAGCGCCAGACCGACAACCGCAGTCGCAAGAGCCAGAGCCAGATTCCGCTTCATTGCTTCCCCCTTCTGTTTGTAGACGGACTTCCGATTCCACCCACTGGGCGGCCGTTGGATCGGCATCCATGCCGCGGCGCCCACCACCCCGACCGACATTGAATCGGCATGTGAAGGCGGGAACTTGAGGGGGTGCACCGAAGGGGACGGAACGTGGGTAAACCGATTCACTACTGAAGTTTAAGCGCTTGGAATTTCGACCTCGGCCCTTGGCAGACGGCCCTCTTCGACGTTCCGGAAGAAGTACCAATAGAGGGCGGAGGCGGCCACGTAGAGCGCGGCCGCGATCAGGAGCGGCTCGGTGTAGCCCTTCCGCTCGATCAGGACGCCGCCCACGTCGGCGCTCACGCTCCAGGCCAGGTACCAGGACAGGGAGAGCAGGCTGTTCGTGATGGCGTGGTCGCGCTTGGGCACCACTTCCATCGCGAAGTGGGAGGACAGCGGCTGGTTCATGTTCATGAGCGCGCTCCGGAGGAAGAAGGAGGCGGCCACGAGCGGAAACCAGCTCGACACCGCCAGCGCCACCATGAACGGCACCGACACGAGCTGGGTCACGACCACCCCGCGCACCAGCCCCATGCGCCGCGAGACCGCGGGCCCGAAGAGGTTCCCCGCCACCATGAAGGCCTGCATCGCGCTGAAGAGAAGTCCGATCTTGGCCTCCGACAGGCCGAAGCGGTCCCGGAAGTAGAGGTTCAGGAACGGAATGATGAGCCCCGCGCCCAGCCCGATCAGCATCGCCGGGGCGACCAGTTTGAGATTCAGGCCCCAGTCCAGCTCCGCGAGATCGCGCACCTGGCGCCAGGCGCCGCGGAGGCGCCGCTCGACGAAGACACCGGGCGCGAGGGGGGCCGGAGGTTCCGGGCCGGACGCGATCCGGCCCGGGTCCTTCATCCGGTGGAACGGGATCGCGCAGAGCAGCGTGGCGGCGGCCGAGACGAAGAGCGATGCGCGCAGGGCCAGCCGGTCGGAGGGCGTGATCAGGTGGAAGAGGTGCGGCAGGAATCCCCCGATCGCCGAGCCGAGGATGGCCGCGAACACGAGCACGGTGAAGGCGGCGCTGAAGAGGAAGGGGCGGGCGGGCTCGGCCACCTCGCCCATCACGACCGGCGCGATCGAAAGACGATAGACCGTGAGCGCCATGCCCGAGATGAACGCCACGACCAGCATCAGCTCGGGTTCGGTCAGGGCCGCCTGCATGGCGCTGATCGCGGCGCAGAGCGCGCCGGCGCCGACCAGGATCACGCGGGCCGGGATCGAGCGGAAGAGGAACGCGGCCGGAATCGCCGCGACGGCCGCGCCGAGCGAGATCTTGGAGATGATCTGCCCGATCCCCGCGTCGGAGAAGCCCAGCGCGCGCAGGTAGAGGTTGAAGAGGAGGGAGAAGATCGACTGCCCGAAGCCGATCAGGAAGAGCCCGGCCAGATAGAGCCGGGCGTTCCGGCCGGAATGCCGGACCTGCTCGACGTACTCGCGAACGACGCTCCCGAGCGCGCGGTGCATCCGCTAGAAGCGTCCCCGGGCGCGCTCCTTCGCGGGCAGGATCTCCAGGCAGGTCGTCCACCAGCCCGTGCGGATCGTTTCCACGAACTCCTCCGGGAGCGCCTCGTCCTCCATCTCGCGCGCCAGCGCTTCGTGATCGTACGCGACCGGTACGAAGCATGCGGCCTCGGCGCCGGGCTCGAAGAAGGCGTACCACACCTCGGTGCGCCCGTCGTTGGCGGGACGGCCGATCGCGCCCACGTTCACGACGCGGCCGCCGCCCGGGAGGGTGCGTTGCCAGTGGAGCCCGGTGTGGGTGCAGAGGATCTGGTCGGCGCCCGATTCCCGCATCAGCCGGTCGAGGAAGCGGTCCGAGGTGGCCGAGTCCCACAGGAACTCGTTCACGCGCCGCGGCGAGCCGTGGCAGAGGAGCCAGCGCTTCCCGCCTCGCGTGAAGCGGATCTCCGAGGGCAGCGCCGCCAGCCATCGGCGCTGCGGGTCGGTGGTGCAGCGATTCGTGTATTCATAGGAACGCCGCGCGTAGGCGTTGTCGCGGGGATGGGCGTAGCCGCAGCCGCAGTCGGCGAGGCGCGCCGCGAGCGAGCGGTCGTAGTTCCCCGCCACGGTCTCGACCCCGTACTCCTCGAGGATCGGGAATACCCGATCGGGGTTGGGCCCGAAGCCGCCCAGGTCTCCCAGACAGAAGATGCGGACGGCGCCGCGATCCCGCGCGTCCTCCAGCACGGCCCGGAGCGCCCGGTGATTGGCATAGACGCCGCCGAGCACGGCGAGCGCCCCTTCGACGCTCCGTACGTGGAGGCGGCCCCCGGCGCTCAGTTCCGGCACGTCGCCCCCGGCGCTCAGTTCCGGCACGTCGCCCCCGTCGCCCAGCAGGTGTGGCAGGCTCCGTGCGCCAGAGGATGCGCGCGCATCGATTCCCGCAGCGTCTTCCCCATGAGGGCGTCGGGCGCGTCGATCAGGATCGGGCAGACCATGACGCCCCGGCTGGTCACCATGCGGCTCGTGGAGCACTGGAGGGACCAGGGATCGTGTCCGCGCATATGCTCCTCGGTCAGGAGCTCCTCGGCGCCATAGCCGCGCGTCCGTTCGGGCTCCCTTCCGATCAAGAAGAGCGGGAGCACTTTCACGCGCGGCCTCGCGATCCCGCGCGCGCGCAGGAGATCGTGGAAGCGCTCCCGGATCGCGTCGTCCTCCTCGTCCCCCCACGTGCGCGCCACGGTGAGGATCGGGTTCAGCCCGGCCGCCGCCAGCCGTTCCACGCCCTCCATCGCCTGGTCGAACGAGCCCGCGCCGCGAATCGGATCGTTCCGCTCGGGCGTGGTCCCGTCCAGGCTCACGCGCACCTCCAGCGAATAGCGCGAGGCTTCGTGTGCCTCGGCAAGCGCGCGCGCCCGCTCCTCGGTGATCAGCGTGCCGTTGGTCAACACGGTCGCGGGCCCGATCTGGAGCGCGTCTTCCAGGATCGCCAGCAGCTCGCGGTTCAAGAACGGCTCCCCGCCGGTGAAATAGAGGTCGTTCACGCCCAGGGACTCCGCCTCGAGCAGATAGGGACGGATCTCGTCGCGCGTCATCAGCTCGTGATCGTGATTGGCGGGCCCGCACGCGATGAAGC